>NZ_JAFFZF010000045.1:0-37810 GCF_016924115.1 Gordonia sp. BP-119 | reverse complement strand
CTTGCGCTCCGCGGACCTCAGGGAGCAGGGGTGCTGTCGCCTTGCGCTCCGCGGACCTCAGGGAGCAGGGGTGCTGTCGCCTTGCGCTCCGCGGACCTCAGGGAGCAGGGGTGCTGTCGCCTTGCGCTCCGCGGACCTCAGGGAGCAGGGGTGCTGTCGCCTTGCGCCCCGCAGACCTCAGGGAGCAGGGGTGCTGTCGCCTTGCGCTCCGCAGACCTCAGGGAGCAGAAGGGCTGTCGCTTCGTTCCTCGCACCTCAGGTAGCAGGGGTGGGTCGCCTTCGCTCGTCAGCTCAGGGAACTGTGCAGGAGCAGGTCTGTTGGTTCTCTCGGATCAGAGCACTGCACGGCCAGGGGAACGGCGGCGGCCGGCCTACGTCGGGGCGCGGTAGACCCGACCGTCCCGAACCCACGTCGGTGGGGTGGCATCGGAGGCCAGGAGCCGCTTGACGGTCTTGAAGGTCGCGGTCTCGGGGAGTTCGTCGACGAGCCGCACCCGGTGCGGCCACTGTTTCGGGCCGAGATCTTCTTGCGCGGAGAGGAACTGGCTCAAGTCGTCGGCCGTGAGCACGTCGGCGACGAGGACCGCCTCGATCTCGTCACCGATGTCGACCGGCACGCCGTGCACGGCGACCTGCCGTATCGCCGGGTGGCGCAGCAGGATTCGCTCGATGGGTCCGGTGCCGATGTTCTCGCCGTCGACGCGCAACCAGTCGCCGAGACGTCCGGCGAAGTGCAGGTAACCGGCGTCGTCGACCCAGGCGAGGTCGCCGGTGTGGTAGATCCCGCCGCGCATGCGGTCCGCGGTGGCGTCGGGATCGTTGTGGTAGCCGGCGAAAAGGCCGGGCCCTGAGAGGTTCATGATCTCACCGACCACGCCAGCCGGAACGGGCTCGGCGGTGTCGACGTCGACGACCGCGGTCGGTTCGCGCAGTGGGCCCAGGGCATCATCGGGTGTGTCAGGGGTGCGCGTGATGGCCACGCCGCCCTCGGTGGATCCGAATCCGTCGACGACGCGGCAGCCGAAGCGTTCGGAGAACCGGAGGCGGTCGCGGGCGGATGCCTCGTTGCCGTACATGATCCGCAGCGGACTCGCGGCGTCGTCGGGGCGCGGATCGGTCGCGAGGATGTAGTGCATCGGTTTGCCTACGTAGTTGGCATATGTCACGCCGTACCGGTGGACGTCCTCGACGAACCCACGCGCGGAGAAGCTGCGCCGCAACGCGATCGACGCCCCGCCCGCCACCGCGACGCACCACCCGGCGATCATCGCGTTCGAATGGAACATCGGCATCGAGAGATACGCGACATCGTCCGGCCCGATATCGAAGCGCTCGGCCAGCATCGGACCGCTGGTCGCGAAGGTCCGGTGCGTACATCGCACGGCCTTCGGGTCGCCGGTCGTCCCCGACGTGAAGATCAGCATCAGCAGGTCGTCCGGCGCCGCGTCGGCAAGGGGTGCCGGCTTACCCGCGATCACCGCGGCCGCCCATTCGGGCGAATCGACATCGACAACGCGGGTTCCGCCCAGGTCGAGGCCGTCCAGCAGATGCCGGGTGTCCTCGCCGCACAGCACCATCTGGCATTCGGCACGGGCGATGTCGGCGGCGAGCGCGTCGCCACGCCGGGTGGTGGTCAGGCCCACCAGCACGAATCCGTGACGTGCCGCCGCGGCGAAGAGCGCGCTGAACACCGGCGTATTCGCCAGCAGCACGCCCACGTGACGCGGGCGGTCATCCGACAACCGGCCGCGCAACACCCCGGCCAGCAACGCCGCATCGGCGAGATGATCGGTCCAGGAGCGAAATCCGTCTTCGAACCAGACCCCGCGGTCGTCGATCTCGATCAGCGGAGCGAGCAGATCGGCGACCGTCGAGGCGTGCGTCGCCGCGACCGGTCGGTTCACGCCGGCGTGGCGGCCAGTTCGGCTCCGATGGCCCGCACCGAGGCGGTCGCGGAACCGAATGCGAACTCGTTGTGCTTGGCGCGCAGGAAGTAACGATGGACCGGGTGACTGGTGTCGAGGCCGACACCACCGTGCACATGTACGGCCGTGTGCGCCACCCGGTGCCCGGCCTCGGCGGCCCAGAACTTGGCGGTGGCGACCGCATTCTGCAGTTCCGGGGTGTGGCCGGTCGAATGGTCGAGCAACCAGGCCGCCTGCGTCGTCGTGAGTGCCAGCCCCTGGGCATCGATGTACCCGTCGGCGAGACGTTGGGCGACCGCCTGGAACGACCCGATGGCGCGGCCGAATTGCTCGCGATCGCGGGCGTACTCGGCGGTGAGCTCGAGGCCGCGTTCGACGACGCCGGTCTGTTCGGCGCAGCAGGCCAGGGTCGCACGCGCGATGAGCGTCGCGGCCGTGTCGGCACCGCCGTCGAGAACGGCGTCGTCGGACACCGGCGTGCCGTCGAATTCGACCTGCGCCGAAGGGATCAGCCCGGTGGCGGGGGTCGGGGTGACGACGACGCCCGGGGCATCGGCGGCCACGACCACCGCGACGACACCGTCGGGTCCGGACGCGGTGACCACGAACATGTCCGCGGCCTCGGCGTAGGGGACGTCGACCTTCACGCCGGTCAGGCCGCCGTCGGACGAGAAGGTGGTTGCGGGCGAGGTGAAGTCGGTGGCCAGGTCCTCCTCGACCGCGACCGTGAGCACCGAGTCGCCGGTGGCCCCGGACCCCAGGATCCGCTCCCGGAGTGCCGACGAGCCGTGCGTGGCGATCACCGGAAGGGCGGCGATCGCGTGCGGACCGAACGGTACGCGGGCCAGCACGCGGCCGAGTTCGGTGGCCACGAGCGCATTCTCGACGACCCCGAGGTCGCCGCCGGCATCCCCGGCGGTCTCGGAGGACAACTCGAGGCCCAGGAGTCCGGCGCCGCCGAGTTCGCGCCACAGGTCCGCGTCGAGCGCGGTACGAGCCGTCTCCAGTTCGGCGACCCGCTCGGGGGTGCTGATCGACGTCGCGATGTCGCGGGCCAGCCCGCGGACGTCGGCGCCGGACTCGGGAAGCGAGAAATCCATGGTGGGTCTCCAGGTTCGGGGTGCGGTTGGTGGTTTCGATACGCCGCGTGCTCGCTGCGCTCGCTCGGGGCTACTCAACCAGCGGGTGGGGCGGGTGCTCGCTGCGCTCGCTCGGGGCTACTCAACCAGCGGGGGCGTGCTCGCTGGCTGCTCAACCAGCGGTCGGGGCTATCTGCGCTGGTGCGGCAGGCCGAGGGCGAGCATCGCAATGATGTCGCGCTGGATCTCGTTGGTGCCGCCGCCGAACGTGAGGATCAGCGACGTGCGCTGGAACCGCTCCAGGCGACCGTTCAGGTGCGCGCCGGTGCTTCCGGTTCGCAGCGTCGCGGCCGGTCCGACGACCTCCATGAGAAGTCGGTAGGCCTCGGTGGCGAACTCCGTGCCGTAGACCTTCGTCGCGGAGGCGTCGGCCGGGCTCGGCGATCCGCCGGAACTCGCGACCGAGGCGATCTTCCAGTTGATCAGCTTGAGGAACTCGACCTTGGCGTGGACGCGGGCCAGGTTCTGCTGCACCCATGGGGCGTCGATCACCCGATGCCCGTCGCCGGTCTTGGTCTGCTGAGCCCACGCGATCGTCTCGCGCAGGGCGGTCTGGATCGGCGCCGCGCTGCAGAGCGCGACCCGCTCATGGTTGAGCTGGTTGGTGACCAGCGGCCACCCGCCGCCCTCCTCGCCGACGATCGACGACGTGGGGACCCGGACGTCCTGGTAGTACGTCGCGCTGGTGTCCACCCCCGACATGGTGTGCACCGGCGTGTAACTGAAGCCCTCGGCGGTGGTGGGCACGATGAGCATCGAGATGCCCTTGTGCTTCTTGCCGCCCGGTTCCAGCGTCGACGGATCGGTGCGACAGGCCAACCAGATGTAGTCGGCGTAGGCGACCAGACTGGTCCACATCTTCTGGCCGTTGATGACGTAGTCGTCGCCGTCGCGGACCGCGGTGGTCCGCAGTGCGGCGAGGTCGGTGCCGGCGCCCGGCTCGGAGTACCCGATGGAGAAGTGCAGTTTGCCCGCCGCGATCCGGGGCAGGAAGTACGCCTTCTGCTCGTCCGACCCGTAGTTCATGATCGTCGGCGCCACCGAGTTGATGGTGAGGAACGGGACGGGAGCACCCGCGATCGCAGCCTCGTCGGTGAAGATCAGCTGGTCCATCATCGACCTGTTCTGGCCACCGAACTCGGTGGGCCAGCCCAGGGCGAGCCAGCCGTCGGCGCCCATCTGCGCGACGACGTCACGGTACGCGTCGCCCTCGCCGAGTTCACCGTCGCCGCCGGACAGAGCGGCACGACGTTCCTCGGTCATGAGGCCGGAGAAGTAGTCGCGGAGTTCCCTTCGGAGCTCGGCTTGTTGGTCGGTATAGGCGATGCGCATCGACACTCCAAGGGGTGGATCGGCTAGCGTCCGGTCCCGGCTTATGGTCAAGTTGACAGACGAAGTGCTCGTGCACTTCTGAAACACGTTCTAACCTGTTCTCACAGCCCAGTCAACAGGTGACTTATCGACGAGGAGACGGTTCCGATGCGTATCAAGGCAGATTTCGACCTCTGCGAGTCCAACGCCATCTGCGTGGGGATGGCTCCGGACTTCTTCGATCTGGATGACAACGACTACCTGGTGATTCTCCAAGAAGACATCCCCGCGGACCGTGTCGAGGAACTGCGTCAGGTCGCCGCCAACTGTCCGAAGTCGGCGCTGACCGTCGTCGAGGACTGACCCGAGCGAAAACGCCGATATGTTCCATCCATCCGCGAATCATGCTAGAACAGGTTCTAGTTTTAGCTCAGGAGGAAATCGGGTGGGTTACACGTTGGACGGTCGCGTCGCGGTCGTCACCGGTGCAGGTGCTGGTCTCGGTCGTGCGGAGGCCATCGGATTGGCGGCCGAGGGGGCCACGGTCGTCGTGAACGACCTCCCCGCGGCGCTTGATCAGAGCGACGTGATCGACACGATCACCGCCGCCGGCGGCCGCGCGGTCGCGGTGCCCGGCGACATCGGCGACTCGGCCACCGCCGCCGCCATCATGACGACGGCGACCGACCAGCTCGGCTCGCTCGACATCGTCCTGAACAACGCCGGCGTGGTGCGCGACAAGATGCTGTTCAACATGACCGACGACGAGTGGGACCTGGTGATCCGCGTACACCTGCGCGGACACTTCCTGCTCACCCGCAATGCGGCGGCGCACTGGCGCGCGGCCTCCAAGGAGGCGGGCGGCCCGGTGTTCGGCCGGATCATCAACACCGCCTCGGAGGCCGGGCTGCTGGGTCCCGAAGGGCAGGCCAACTACGGCGCCGCGAAGGCGGGTATCACCGCACTCACGCTGTCGGCCTCGCGTGCCCTCAAGCGATACGGCGTGCGCGCCAACGCGATCTGCCCGCGGGCGCGGACCGCGATGACCGCCGCCGTCTTCGGCGACGCACCCACCGACGGAGTGGACCCTCTCGATCCCGAGCATGTCGTGCGGCTGGTCACCTACCTCGCCGGCTCCGACTCCGACGCCGTCACCGGTCAGGTGTTCGTCGTCTACGGTCCCAAGGTCACCCTGATGGCCGCGCCGACCGTCGACGAGGTCTTCGTCGCCGAGGGTGATGCGTGGTCCGCCGAGGACCTCGCGAAGACCCTGACGGGACACTTCGCCGACCGCGATCCGGGACGCACATTCTCGGCAAGCGCTCTGGTCAACTGACCAATTCAGCTCGATTGTGCGTGATAGGTTTCGCGATGGTGCGAGGGTGAAGGGGGTTGGGCGATGCTGAGCAAACTGGCCACACCCCTCAGTGGAATCGGTGATTTCGTGGCGCTCGGCGTCGAGTCGGCGCGCGAGCTGTTCCACCGTCCGTTCCAGTGGCGGGAGACCGTCGAACAGTCCTGGGCGATCGCCCGCGTGTCGATGGTGCCCACCCTCCTGGTCGCCATCCCGTTCACGGTTCTCGTCAGCTTCACCCTGAACATCCTGTTGCGCGAGATCGGCGCGCAGGACCTGTCCGGCGCGGGTGCCGCTCTCGGCACCGTCACCCAGATCGGCCCGATCGTCACCGTGCTGATCGTCGCCGGTGCCGGCGCCACCGCGATCTGCGCCGACCTCGGCGCCCGGACCATCCGCGAAGAGATCGACGCGATGAAGGTGCTCGGCATCAACCCGATCCACCGGCTGGTGGTCCCGCGCATCGTGGCCTCCACCGGGGTCGCCTTGCTGCTGAACAGCCTCGTCTGCACGATCGGCATCGGCGGCGGATTCATCTTCTCCGTCTACCTCCAGGATGTGAATCCCGGTGCGTTCGTTGCCAACCTGACCCTGCTCACCGGGTTCGGCGAGCTGATGATCTCGATGGTCAAGGCCGCTCTGTTCGGTCTGTTCGCCGGGATGGTCGGCTGCTACCAGGGACTCAACGTCAAAGGCGGCGCGAAGGGCGTCGGCGATGCCGTCAACGAGACCGTCGTGTACTCGTTCATGGCGTTGTTCGTCGTCAACGTCGTGGTGACGGCGGTCGGTCTCAAGGCAACGGCGGGCTGAGCGATGGTACTTCCGTTCACCACCCGGTTCCGGACCGCGCGCGTCGCGGCCAAGAGAGCCGGCGAGGACTGGGATCAGATCGGCGACCAGGCGCTGTTCTACTGGGACAGCGTCGTGTCGATCCCGCGTGCGATCAAGCACTACAAGAAGGAGACGCTGCGGCTCATCGCCGAGATCTCCATGGGCACCGGCGCGCTGGCGATGATCGGCGGCACCGTCGTGGTCGTCGGGTTCCTGACCCTCTTCACCGGCGGCACCATCGCCGTCCAGGGTTACAGCTCGCTGGCCAACATCGGCGTCGAGGCCCTCACCGGCTTCTTCTCGGCGTTCATCAATGTGCGCATCGCCGTCCCGGTGATCTCCGGTATCGCCCTCGCCGCGACCATCGGTGCGGGCGCGACGGCGCAGCTCGGTGCCATGCGCGTCTCGGAGGAGATCGACGCGCTCGAGACGATGGCGATCTCGTCCATCCCGTACCTGGTGTCCACGCGCATCATCGCCGGGCTGATCGCGATCATCCCGCTCTACGCGCTGGCGTCACTGGCGTCGTTCCTCGCGAGCCGCTCGGCGACGGTGTTCCTCTACGGACAGTCGCCCGGCGTGTACGACCACTACTTCGACACGTTCCTCATCCCGTCGGACATCCTGTGGTCGTTCGTGCAGGCGATCTGTATGGCGGTCGCCGTCATGCTCATCCACACGTACTACGGCTACAACGCCTCGGGCGGGCCGGTCGGCGTCGGTGTCGCTGTCGGGAACGCGGTCCGCGCATCGCTCGTTGTTGTGGTCGTGATCACACTTCTGACCTCCCTCGCCATCTATGGCGCCGACGGCAAGTTCAACCTGGCGGGCTGAGCGATGAGCAGGAGACAAGAGCGTTCACGGGCGACCCGCCGGACGGCGGCGGTGGTCATGGTCGCGGTGCTGCTGGCCCTGATCATCGGGGCCAGCGCGTCGTTCCTCGGTGCTTTCCAGGGAACCCAGCAGGTCACCCTCGTGGCTCCCCGGGCCGGCCTGGTGATGAACCCCGACGCCAAGGTCAAGCTGCGCGGCGTCGAGGTGGGGCGCGTCGCGGAGATCACCGAGCGCGGGGGCGACGCGATCCTCACCCTCGACATCGCCGACGGTGATATGGCGAAGATCCCCGCCAATGTGGCCGCCGACATCAAGTCGAACACCATCTTCGGCGCCAAGGCCGTCAACTTCGTGGTGCCCGGCGAGCCGGAGGGCACCCTGACCGCGGGTGCCGAGATCCCCGCCGACCGCGTCGTCGTCGAACTGAACACCGTGTACCAGCAGCTCGTCTCGGTGCTCGCACAGCTGCAGCCGGAGAAGCTCAACGCGACGCTCGGTGCGATCGACACCGCGCTGCAGGGGCAGGGTGAGGAGATCGGCGTCGCCCTCGAGCAGCTGACCGCACTGCTCGGCAAGACCAATCCCCATCTGCCCGCGCTGAACCGGCTGTTCCGGGAAGGTGCGACCGTCACCAACGTGTACGCGGACTCGATGCCGGATCTGCTGCGCACCGTCGACAACTTCACCGTCGTCGGGAACACGTTGGTGGACAACACGTCCAACCTCGACGCCCTGCTCATCAATGCCACCGGGATGGCGAACACCATCAACGGGGTCATCGCGCCGTCGAAGAACACGCTCATCGGTGCGCTGTCCGACCTCGATCCCATTGCCGCGCTGCTCGGTTACAACGCGCCCGGGATCAAGTGCTTCCTGACCGCGAGTGCGGTCGCGTCGGAGGTCGCGGCACCGTTCCTCGGTGAGCGCAACGGCATGCTGATGCTCGACGCGAGCATCCTCCCCGGCAAGGATCCGTATCAATATCCGTACGACCTGCCCCGTGTCGGGGTAGAGGGCCCGCCGACGTGCCAGGGCGGGCTGGGTGATCCGGCGACCAAGGTGCACGCGCCGTTCTACGTCGGAAACAATGCGCCGCAGCCCTATCAACCCAGAACCAAGCCGAAGGCGAACTCACAGAAGCTGTTCCAGATCCTGTTCGGAGAGCCCCCCCGTGGATAATCGCGCCCGCGCGTTCCGCGCGACCCTGATCAAGCTGGGCGCCTTCACGGTGGTGATGGTCCTGGTGTTCGTGGCGCTGGTGGTCGTCTTCAGCCGATACCGCTCCGGGGCGTCGAACGAGTACAGCGCCGTCTTCACGAGCGCCTCGGCGATGCAGTCGGGCAGCAAGGTCAAGATCGCCGGCGTCGAGGTCGGGTCCGTCGGTGGCGTCGAACTGAACCGTGACAACGACGCCGTCATCACCTTCAGCGTCGACCAGCAGTATCCGCTACCGGAATCGGTCCGCGCGCTGATCCGATACGAGAACCTCACCGGCGACCGGTATCTCGAGCTGCAGCAGGGGACCGGCGACACCTCCACCTTCCTCGCCGACGGCGCCCAGATCCCGGTCGCCCAGACCGAGCCCGCGCTCGATCTCGACAAGCTCGTCGGTGGCTTCAAACCGCTGTTCCGGACTCTGGACGCCGACGAGGCCAATGCGCTGACCAGCTCGCTGATCGCGGTGTTCCAGGGACAGGGCGGCGCGTTGAACACGCTGCTGGAGAACACCTCGTCGTTCACCAACACGCTCGCCGACCGCGACGAACTGATCGGCGACGTCATCGACAACCTCAACACGACCCTCGCCACGCTCGACGGCGACCGCGAGGGCCTAGACACCAGCGTCGACCTCCTGCAACAACTGGTGACCGGGCTCGCCGAGCAGAAGGGCACCATCGGCAACGCGCTGACCCAGACCTCCCGTGTCACCAACGGTCTCGCCGACCTGCTGGGGACGACCCGCCCGACCCTGCAGTCGATGGTGACCAACACCGGTCGGGTCTCGGAGGAGCTGCTGGCCGCGGAACCCTTTGTCCGCAACCTGATCTCACGACTCCCCGAGGACTACAAGACGTTGTCGAACCTGGGCTCCTACGGCGCGTGGCTTCAACTCTACTTCTGCCGCATCCGGCTGATGCTGCCGGCGCCCGGTGGCCAGACGATCCTGTACACGTCGAACAACGTGATGGGCAATACCACGACGGCCGGCGGAAGGTGTGACGGCTCATGAGTCTTCCGTTCGGGGGCCTGTTCTCGAGCCGCAGATCCGAATCCGACGAGGCCGACGTCGCCCGCGAGGTGAAGCGCGGGCAGCGCAGCCGCGCCCAGGTCGGCGTCATCGGCATCGTCGTGATCGGTCTGGTGGTGATCACCGCCATGCAGATGGACAAGTTGCCCTATCTCTCGCCGATCAGCACCTACAGTGCCTATTTCGACGACGCCGGCGGACTCGCCAAGGGCGACATCGTGTCCGTGTCCGGGGTCCAGGTGGGCACGGTCGAGTCGATCGAACTGGCCGGTACCGACGCCGGGACCAAGGTCAAGGTCGGGTTCCGCATGGACGACACCGTCGAGATGGGGTCGGACTCCCAGGCCGCGATCCGGACCGAGACCGTCCTGGGCCGACGCAATCTCACGGTCATCCCGCACGGAGGCGACCGGATCAAGCCCGGTGGCTCGATCCCGGTCGGCAACACGATCTCGCCGTATTCGCTGCAGGACGCACTCGAAGGAGCGACCGACACCGTCGCCGACACCGACACCGACCAGCTCAACGAGGCGCTCAACACGCTGACGATCACGTTCTCCGAGACACCGGATCAGGTCCAGGGGGCGGTCAACGGTGTTGCGCGGCTGTCGAAAGCGGTCGCCGACCGCGACAAGGAACTGCGGGCGCTGCTCGCCAAGGCCAACCAGGTGAGCAAGATCGTCGGCGACCGCAACGAACAGATCAACCGGTTGCTCATCGACGCCAACGCGCTCGTCGGGGAGATCGAGATGCGGCGCTACGCGCTCAACCAGCTGATCAAGGGGATCGGTGACGTCACCGCTCAGCTGCGGGGCTTCATCGCCGAGAACAACGCGCAGCTGACGCCCGTGCTGCAGAAGTTCGACCGCGTCGCGACGATCCTCACCGACAACGAGAAAGAGCTGAAGGAGACGATCGACCGTCTCGGACCGTTCGCGAACACCCTCGGCGAAGCAGTGGCGTCGGGCCCGAACTTCGATTCCCTCGTCGGCGTGAACACCTTCGGCGACTACACCGCGGTGTTCCTCAACGCCCTGCGCGGTCGGTACCCGCAGCTGTGGCAGTCGCTGATGTACACGGGCAACCCGCTGCTTCCACAGGGCTGGAGCCTGGGACCTCCAGCGGGTAGCGATACGCCGCGCGGACCACTGCCCAGCCCGACCTATCCCACGCCCGCGCCGACCACGAGGGGGAGGTGACATGACCGTCGGAAGTATGTCCATCGGACGCAAGGTGCTCTTCGGGGTACTCGCCGTGATTCTCGCGGTCGCCCTGGTCCTCGTGGGCTGGAAGGTGTTCACCAAGTCGACGACGAATACGTTCACCGCCTACTTCGCCGGGGTCGCCAGTCTGTACAAGGGGGACCCGGTCCGGGTGCTCGGTGTGAACGTGGGTAGCGTCTCCGCGATCACCCCGCGCGAGAACGACGTGAAAGTCGAACTGCGCGTGGACAAGAGCGTCGACATCCCGCAGGACGCGAAGGCCGTCATCGTCGCGCAGAGCCTGGTCTCCGGTCGGTTCGTACAGCTGACGCCGGTCTACTCCGGTGGGCCGGAGATGTCCGACGGCGCCGACATCCCGATGGACCGCACCGCGGTGCCGATGGAGTGGGACGACATCAAGGCCCAGCTCACCCGACTCACCGAGGCCATCGGTCCGCAAGGGGCCGATCCGGGCTCGGCGGCCAAGGCGGTGAACGTCTTCGACGAGAATCTCGAGGGCAACGGCGAGGCGATCAACGCGTCGATCCGGGAGGTGTCCGACGTGATCGGCACCCTCGCAGCCGGCAGCGGCGACCTGTTCGCCACCATCCAGAGTCTTCAGAAACTCACCGATGCATTGTCGGGAAGCCACGAGCAACTCGTGCAGTTCAACGGCCGGATCGCCTCGGTCAGTTCCGTGCTCGCGGACAACACGACCGAGCTCGATGAGGCGCTCAAAGGTCTCGACGCGGCGATGACCGATGTGCAGACCTTCATCGACACCAATCAGACGGCGCTGTCGTCATCGGTGGAGCGTCTGGCCGCGAGTACGAAGATCGTGGCGGACAAGGACGAACAGGTGCGTGGCGTGTTGCATTCGGCGCCCAACCAGCTCGCGAACTTCTACAACATCTACAACCCGCTTTCGGGATCCCTGTCGGGTGTCTTCGGTTTGGGGATGGGAACAAATCTCATCACTCTGTTGTGCGGAACCATGGAATCCACCAAGCGGCCGGGATCGACGATGGCGGATGTCGACAAGTGTGTGGAGATCCTGGCTCCGGTCCTGTCGTCGATCTCGATGAACTACCCACCGTTCCTGACCAATCCGGTGCAGGGTCGCAACGCCACGCCGAGCCAGCTCGAGTACCAGAACGCGAGCGTCCGGGCTCGTGCGAATGCCGGGGTCACCCGGCTCGACAACGAGACCCGTCGTGACAACCGGGGCAGCCCGCTCGAGGATCTGCTGGTGCCGTTCGGGGGTGAGCGATGAGATCGGTACGACCCCGTGGTTCGCTCATCGTGGGCGCGGCGAGCCTCGCGCTCGTCCTCGCCGGATGTTCCTTCGACGGCCCCAACTCGCTCCCGGTCCCTGGAGCCGAAGGTACCGGCGGTGAATCCTACGAGATCACCGCGGTCATCCCGTCGGCGGCCGGACTGGTCAACAACGCGCCGGTGCTCATCGACGACGCGACGGTCGGCAGCATCGGCGACATCGAGGTCCAGGACTGGAACGCGCTCGTCACGATGCGGCTCAACGACGGGGTGATCGTCCCGCGCGGTTCGCATGTCATGGTCGGGCTGACCAGTGTGCTGGGTTCGACGCACCTCGAGATCGTGCAACCGGCCGAGCCCGAGGGCGGCCGGCTCGAACCCGGCGACCAGATCCCCCTGACCAAGTGTCCCGAGCAGTCCAACATCGTGACCGACCCGTCGGTGCCCGCGGTGCCCGACATCAATGCGGCACAACAGGTGTCGGCGTGTACCTACCCCAGTACCGAGCAGGTGCTGAGTTCGCTGTCGGTGGTCCTCAACGGCGGTGGGTTGTCGCAGATCGGCGACATCGTGCACGAGATGAGCGACGTCTTCGGCGGACGCGAGGAGCAGATCAAGGAGCTCATCCCGCGGTTGAACACCCTCGTCGCCGATCTGGATGCGCAGAAGGGCAACATCATCCGCGCGACCGAGGGACTCGACCGGTTGTCGCGCACCATGAACGAGCAGAAGGGCACCATCGAGCGGGCGCTCGCCGACGCCCCGCAGATCCTGCAGTTGCTCGTCGACCAGCGTCAGCAGTTCCTCGACACTCTCGGTTCGGTCGCGACGCTGTCGAAGACCGCCAACGACATCCTCGACGCCAACTCCGAGGACATCGTGACGATCGTGGAGGGGATCGAACCGGCCCTCGATCAGCTCCAGGCCGCGGGTCCCGCGATGACTCAATCGCTGAACATCCTGCTGACCTTCCCGTTCTACGAGCCGACGATCCGACAGATCGTCAAGGGTGACTACGTGAACTCCGATCTGGTGCTCGACCTCACCGTCGAACGACTGAGCAAGAGCATGTTCGCCAGCCTCGGCGTCACCGGCCCCGAGGGCGTCTTCGGACGGCCCGCAGGCGCCGCCGCGCGCGGACTGAACCCGTTCATCGCGCCCCTGCAACCGGGCGGCGAACGCGTGCCCGACTCGGCCGAACCGATTCCGGCGAACATGGTCCCGCGGGTCTCGCCGACCACGCCGGCGGCAGTCCCGGCCGCGGGAGGTGGCCGCTGATGAAGATCACGAGATTCGTCCGGATGCAGCTGATGATCTTCGCCATCGTGACCGTGGTCGCGATGGTGGTGATGGCGCTGTTCTACATCCGCATCCCGTCGATGTTCGGGGTCGGCAGTTACCAGGTGCAGCTGCTGCTGCCCACCAGCGGTGGGCTGTACCAGAACGCGAACGTCAGCTACCGCGGCGTGTACGTCGGCAAGGTCGACTCCGTGCAGCTGACCGACACCGGCGTCGAAGCGGTGCTGACGATCGAGAACAGCGCGGAGATCCCGGCTTCGTCGACCGCGTCGGTGCGCAGCGTCTCCGCGATCGGTGAGCAGTTCGTCGAGTTCACGCCGGATCCCGAGGCGGGCGAGTCCGGCGAATACCTGCAGGACGGCGCGACGGTGTCGACCGACGAGGTCCCGGTGGAGATCTCGGCGATGCTCGACCAGGCCGACCGCCTGCTGGCCGAGATCGGTGACACCCGTTTGCGGTCGCTGATGGACGAGGCGTTCATCGCGTTCAACGGCACCGGGGAGGCGTTGCAGCGCCTGCTGGACTCGATGGTGCTGTTCGTCGACGAGGCGAACAAGAACACCGACACGACAATCCAACTCGTCGAACAGGGCGCACCACTGCTGGCAACCCAGTCACGTACGGCCGACGACATCCGTTCCTGGACAAGAAACGTCACCGCGTTCACCGATCAGTTGCGGGCGAACCGGCCCGAGATCGGCGACATCCTGCGCAAGGGGCCGTCGACCGCGTCGAAGAGTCAGGAACTCTTCGAATCCCTCGGTGCGTCGTACCCGTTGCTCGTGTCGAACCTCGGTACGATCGCCAAGACCCAGGTGGTGTACCTGCCGAACTGGAAGCAGGTGCTCGTTCTCTATCCGCGACTGGTCAGTTCGTTGATCACGGCGGTGAACACCGGCACCAACCGGTTCGGTCCGAACGTGAACTTCTCGCTCGGTTTCCAGGACCGGCCGCCGTGCAACATCGGTTTCCTCCCCAAGGAGGACTGGCGTTGGCCGTCGGTGCAGACCGCCCGGGAGCTCCCGCCGGGAATGCTGTGCCGGGTGCCGCAGAACTCCAACATCGCCGTCCGCGGTGCGCGTAACTATCCGTGCGCGGAGTTTCCGGGCCGTCGCGCACCCACCCCCGCAGAGTGTGCCACAGGCTACGTACCGAAACCGGGCTCGGTCGACCCGTTCCAGAGCGGGTTGCCCTTCGGGCTGAAATGGCAGCCGGCGTCCTCCGGTACCGTGACACCGGGCACACCGAAGGACTTCGACGCGGAGCCCGCGGTGTATGCGACGACCTACGACCCGGATTCGGGCAACTTCATCGGACCCGACGGCAAGACGTACAACGCCGGGGCCGGCAGCGATGAGCAGGAACAGAGCAGTACATGGCAGACGATGATCAGCGGGACGGTCACCCCGTGACGCCGGACGGTCCCGGCACGACGTCGCCGAATCGCAGCGGCGCGGATCGTGCGGGTTCGGGCGATCGCCGGAACACGAAGCGGCCCGTGCGGTCGGCGCCGATCCGGCGTGGACGTCCGGCGGGCAAGAAGCCGTCGAAGCCGGCCGCACCGGTGCCGCCGGTCGACGAGCCCGGCACCGCGGCGGAAGACGTCGACAGCGCCTCACCGACATCCGCGGAACCGACGCAGGACGCGACGTCGACGGCGTCCCCGGCGGCTGACACCGCGCCGGATTCCGAGTCCGTCGCCGCGGAGATCGCGCCCGACCCGTCCGAGGTCGAGAAGACGGTGAGTTATCGGGAGCGCTGGCGTGCCCGGACGGCCGCGGCGTCGGCGTCCACGGGCACGCCGAAACGCAAGCGCGGCATCAGGTATCGCGGGTCGGGGCGTCGCTCACCGCGCGCCGTCGTGGGCGTTGTCGTGGCGCTTGTGGTCATCGTCGTGTGCGCCATCGCATCGGTGGTGTTCGCGCTCGGCATCGCGCGTCAGGACCGGACCGACGACCTGCGGGCCGAGTATTCCGCGTTCGCTTCGCAGGTTCTCGTGAACCTGACCAGCATGAATCCCGACACCGTCGACCAGACGCTGACGTCGGTCCAGGAGGACACGAGCGGCAAGGTCAAGCAAGAGGTCGAGAACAACATCCAGCAGGTGGCGGCCCTTGTCCGGGACGGCAAGCTCGAGACCCGCTCGCTCATCCTCTCGTCCGCGGTGACCAAGGCCGAACCTGACGAAGGCTCGGTCATCATGGTGTTCGGCTGGCATCAGCGATCGCTCGACGGCGAGGTGCCGTCACAGGAGAAGGTGTTCCGCTGGCGGGTGGACATGACGCGGATCAACGGCGACCTCAAGATGACCGACTTCGAGTGGGTGGCGTGATGTCGGCCCGCTCCGAGTCCGCGCCCCGATCCGAGCCCGCGCCGAAGTCGACCGGATCTCGATTCGCCCTGCGCAAGGGGCGCCTGGGTCTGATCGCACTCGGCGTGGTGCTGGTCGCCGCGATCGCCGTGACCGCATTTCTCGGCTTTCGCTTCACCCAGGGCCGCGGGGTCGAGGACGCTCGCGCATCGTCGCTGGCGGCGGCCCGGGACTACGCGACGACGATGTTCGGGTACAACGCCGAGAACGTCACCGAGCACATCGACCAGTCGATGAGTGTGCTCACCGGGCCGGCGAAGCCGGAGTACACGAAGCTGATCACCGACAACAATCTCGCCGCCGAGGTGCGCAAGCAGTCGGTGGTGTCCGAGGTGACGATCCAGGACGCGGGTGTGGTGACCAACACCCAGGACACCTCGCAGGTCCTGATCTTCATGAACCAGTCGGTGACCCGCGGCAACAAGGAGCTCGTGAGCATCAATCCGTCGCGGCTGACCTTCGACATGAAACGCGAGGGCGACCGCTGGATGATCAACTCGATCGAGGTGATCACCGACGACACGTTCCGATCGAAGATCGAGGTCGTCGAGTCATTGCCGCCCGACGCGAAGCCGCTGCCCGGCCCGAGCTCGGCACCCTCCGGTGCGCCGTCCCCGGCTCCCGGCCCGTCCGTGGCGCCGGTGCCGACTCCCTGACCGCCTTAATCCGTTGCGGCCCCCCCGAATCGGGCGTACGTTCGCGGGTACACAAGGAAGGAGGTGGTCTGATAGTGATTTCTCATCGGACATGTGAGGTGACCATCCGTTAGCAGTTGACCGTGTGGCATTCGTGTCGCACCGAGGCGGGATTCCCGCCGGTCGGCGCAAGCGAATACCAGGTGGTCACCCGGCCCCCGTATCCCGACCCGGTCCGGTCGGCACAGGCCCTTCGAGGGCGGTGCGGGGGCCGTTCCATGTCTGCTGACGGGTTCATTCCGGGAATACCCCTACAGGGTAGACGTACCCCTGGCGTTCATACCCTAGGGGGGTATATCCTCGACCTCATGAACACGCACCACGACCATCCGCCGACAACGCCGGCACCGGCCGACCACGCGCACCGCCCCCAGGTCGATCCCGGGCACGACGGCCACGAGAAGCACGCCGATCACACCGGCCACGGCGGACATGACAGCCACGCGGGCCACGGCGACCACGTCGCGCAGTTCCGGCGACTGTTCTGGATCATGCTCGTGTTGGCGGTCCCGACCGTGGCCTTCAACGACATGTTCGCCGACATACTCGGCTACGGTCTGCCCGACGCGGAGTGGGTCCGGTGGGTGTCGCCACTGCTCGGCACGGTTCTCTACCTGTGGGGCGGGCGCCCGTTCCTCGTCGGCGCGGCCGCCGAGCTCCGAGCCCGTCGCCCGGGGATGATGCTTCTGATCTCCCTCGCGCTCACCGTCGCCTTCGTCGCCTCCTGGGGTTCGACGCTGCACCTGTTCGACCACCACCTGAACTTCTGGTGGGAGCTGGCACTGCTCGTCGTGATCATGCTGCTCGGCCACTGGATCGAGATGCGCTCGCTGGCCCGGACGACATCGGCTCTCGACTCACTCGCCGCGCTCCTCCCGGACGAGGCCGAGAAGGTCGTGGGCAGCGACATCATCTCGGTATCTCCCGACGAACTGGTCGTCGGCGACGTGGTCGTCGTCCGGCCCGGCGGGTCCGTGCCCGCCGACGGCGCCATCGTCGACGGTTCGGCGAGCATGGACGAGTCGATGGTCACCGGGGAGTCGGCACCCGTTCGGCGGGAGGTCGGTGACGTCGTGGTCGCCGGCACCGTCGCGACTGATTCCGGACTGCGGGTCCGCGTGACCGCGACCGGCGACGACACCGCGCTGGCCGGGATCGGACGCCTCGTCGCCGATGCGCAGGCATCGTCGTCACGGGCCCAGCGACTCGCCGATACCGCGGCCGGGTGGCTGTTCTGGTTCGCACTCGGCGCCGCGGTGCTCACCGCGATCGCCTGGACCGCGGTCGGATCGCCCGACGAGGCCGTCGTTCGCGTGATCACGGTGCTGGTCATCGCATGCCCCCACGCGTTGGGGCTCGCGATCCCGCTCGTCGTCTCCATCGCGACAGAACGGGCCGCGCGTGCCGGGGTCCTGATCAAGGACAGGCTCGCCCTCGAGTCGATGCGCAACGTCGACGCCGTGCTCTTCGACAAGACCGGCACCCTGACGAAGGGAGAACCGACCGTCCTCGAGCTCGAACCGGCCCCCGGGCAGGACCGGCGTCGAGTGCTGACCCTCGCGGCCGCCGCGGAGACGGGCAGTGAGCATCCGCTTGCCTCGGCGATCGTGCGGGCCGCTCGAGATGAGGGAATCGATCTGCCCGTCGCACAGGCCTTCTCCTCGTCGCCTGCGGTGGGGGTGTCTGCATCCGTCGACGGCCACGGGGTCCGGGTGGGTGGACCCAACCTGCTCGCCGAGCACGGCCTCGACGAACTGCCCGTCGCGTCGTCGTGGCGGGAGCAGGGGGCGATCATCCTGCACGTGCTCGTCGACGATCGTGTCCTGGGGGCGTTCCGGCTCGCCGACGAGGTGCGTCCGGAGTCGCGTGTGGCCGTGGACGAACTCCACGCTCTCGACGTACAGGTCGTGATGATCACCGGCGACGCGCAGGCGGTGGCCGACGATGTCGCCGGCCGGTTGGGCATCGACCGGGTGTACGCCGGGGTCCGACCCGAGGACAAGGCCGCCATCGTCGCGGACCTGCAGCACGAAGGTCGTCGTGTCGCGATGGTCGGCGACGGCGTCAACGACGCCCCCGCACTCGCGCAGGCCGACGTCGGGATCGCGATCGGTGCCGGCACCGACGTGGCCATCGGCTCGGCCGGCGTCATCCTCGCCTCCTCTGATCCGCGATCGGTCCTGTCGGTCATCGAGCTGTCGCGTGCCGGCTATCGGAAGATGGCGCAGAACCTCTGGTGGGCAGCGGGTTACAACCTCATCTCGGTGCCGTTGGCGGCCGGGATCCTGGCGCCGATCGGGTTCGTCCTGCCCATGAGTGTCGGCGCGATCCTGATGTCCGCCTCGACGGTGGTCGTGGCGTTGAACGCACAGCTGCTGCGTCGACTCGATCTGCGTCCCGGTTCCATCCGAAACCGATCCGGGCGCAGGTAGGGCAGCGCTACGAGATTCGCGTAGCGCAGTACTCGCGAAACCGCGGCGTGAAACCGCTGGACTGGGAGCACAGCACAGTCCACGGCGCCCGCCGGGGCGTCGAGAGGGAGAAGAAGACATGGTGACCATGCATGTCGCCGCGGCGGTCGGGACGCAGGATCGCGATCGGATCGAACCCGTGGTGGGCGAGAACTACTGGACCCCGGGCGACCCGGACTTCGGGACGGCGTCGGCACCCCGATTCGCGTTCGCCGACCCGCACGCCGCCGGCTTGTTCCACGCCGAGGACCTGTCGCGGGAGCCCGGTGACCGCATCGCCGTCCACAACCGCGGTGTGCACGACGTGGCTGCCGTGGTCCTGCTCGCGGATGGCCGGTCGTATGTCGAACTCTTGACTCCCGGTTCGGAAATCGCTCTGCCGGAGGCGGATTCGCTCACCTACCTCCAGGCCCCCCGCACCGCTGACGGCCGGCCGGTTCTGTACGGCGCGGTGTGGGTGCGCGACGGGCGGGTGATGCCGGTGACGGTTCCGATCCCCACCCGCCGCGAGTTCCTCGACCAGCGATATCTCACCCCGTGGAGCGCGGAGTGGAACGGTGGTGTCTCCGGTCGGCACATGCTCGATGCCGCGGCGGCCGGTGTCTCGTACCAGTACCGGACGGGCGGTTCGACGTTCGTCGTACGCAACTCGGGCAGCGACTGGATCGGGGTGGTCCACCGGTCCGGCACGGAGTTCACCTTCGTCGAATGCCCACCGGGTGGGCGTGCCGTCTTCGAACTCTCCCCGCAATCCGCCCGCGCCGAGGTGTTCTCGGTCGTCGGTCGCCGGGGCGGCGGCACGGCCGGGCACGCACCGTACATGTCGAGGTCGGGAACCGTGCATCCCGGTTGGGCGGGTCGGCCGGGGGAGGTCACCGCCTACGGTTCGGTCGTCGTCATGCTCGGCGCGCCGGTGTACAGCGCACTGCCGAAACGCAATCTGTATCTTGCGTTCTCGGATCGGCGGCCCTTCGAGGCTCGCTTCGCTCGCACCTCAGGGAGCAGGGGGAGCCGCCGGGAGCGAAGCGAGCGGGGCGAATGTGCGAGCCGCCGGGAGCAGGGCGCGCGTCCCTGCCGCGGGCTCCGTCGATGAGGTGGATCAGCCGACGTGGCGGCGCAGCTTGGCGGAGAGCCGCGGGGTGAGGTCCCCGTCGGCGTCGACGCGCTCCTCGACGTAGGCGAGGTCGCCGTCGGCGACGAGTCCGTACAGGCGTTTGGCGCCACCGGT
Organism: Gordonia sp. BP-119; assembly: GCF_016924115.1. Taxonomy (NCBI): domain Bacteria; kingdom Bacillati; phylum Actinomycetota; class Actinomycetes; order Mycobacteriales; family Gordoniaceae; genus Gordonia; species Gordonia sp. BP-119. The sequence continues at coordinate 17,627 of NZ_JAFFZF010000045.1, read as the reverse complement.
GCGTTGACCTGATTCGGCCTTGATGACGACGTCGGTGGCGAGTTCCCAGGTGGTCTGGTTCAGGGGAGTGCCGTAGAAGAGTTCGATCGAGCCCTCGGCGTGGGCGAGGAGCAATTCGATGGTGTCGTCCTCACCGATCCGCCAGAACCCGGACTCGCGGAGGTCGGGCCGCTGGTAGGCAGCGTCGTCGTCGATCACCCACGAGCGGGACTCCCAGGTCAGGAAGTTCTGGCCATCGTGGGACACGACGATCTGCTGAGCGAAGTGATAGTCGGTGTCCGACTGGGGATCGTGGCCTTCGCCCTCGCCACGCCATACGCCGACGAGCGGCAGGAGTGCGAGGAGGCCGGGATGCAGGTCCGCGCCGAGGCGGAGGTTCGCGGTGTCGGCCGGGAGCGGCAGATCATCCCACGTGGGGACGTTGCGTTCACGGCTGCCGGACTCCACCGCCCGGGCCTCGGCCTGACTGATCGCCTCGTCGCCCGACCGGCGGGCGTCGGCGGCGAACCCGTCACCGGATGACTCCGCGCCGGCGGGGCCGGCCGCGGCCGGATCTCCGGGTGAGGACGTCACGACTCGTCGGTCACCAGACGGTACAGGGTGTAGACACCGAACCAGGTGATCAGCACGGCGGCCAGGATCAGCAGGATTTCGAAGAAGAGGACCACGAGGGAAATTCTAACCCCGGCGTGGTCAGGGCGCCGTCGAGGGGTGGGCCCTTCGTGGCTCGTCGCTTACGCTCCTCTCACCTCAGGGACCAGTGGGATCAGAGGGCGGTGAGAACGAGACAGCCCGGTCACCGCGGGTGCGGTGACCGGGCTGCCGGGTCGAGCGTGGCGTCACTTCGAGACGGTGATGTCCTTCTCGTGGATGCCGGGGCCCTCGGGGCTGATCGTCACGTCGCCGTTGCCCACTGCGGACAGGGCGCGCAGCGTCCAGGTGCCGGGGGCGGCGAAGAAACGGAAGTCGCCGGTGGGCGATGCCACGACCTCGGCGGTGAACTCACCGGTCGAGTCGAGCAGACGCACGAAGGCGCCGGCGACGGGCGAACCCGAGCCGTCGGTGACCTGTCCGGTGAGGACGGTCTCCTTCTCCACGTCGACGCCTGCGGGCAGCTTCTGTCCCTGCTTGGGTGCAGCACACATATTTCTTACTTTCCTTCTCCGAGTTCGATTGGGACGCCGATCAGCGAGCCGTACTCGGTCCAGCTGCCGTCGTAGTTCTTGACGTTCTGCTGGCCGAGCAGTTCCTTCAGCACGAACCAGGTGTGGCTCGACCGCTCGCCGATGCGGCAGTACGCGATGGTGTCCTTCGAGCCATCGAGTCCCGCCTCGCCGTAGAGCTCCTTGAGCTCCTCGTCGGACTTGAAGGTGCCGTCCTCGTTGGCGGCCTTGCTCCACGGCACGTTGATCGCGCTCGGGATGTGACCGGGACGCTGGCTCTGCTCCTGCGGGAGGTGGGCCGGCGCGAGGATCTTGCCGGAGAACTCGTCCGGGCTACGCACGTCGACGAGGTTCTTGGTGCCGATGGCATCGACGACCTCATCGCGGAACGCGCGGATGCTGACATCCGGCTCGCCGGCCTTGTAGGTCGTGGCGGGACGGCTGACGGCGTCGCTGGACAGCGGGCGCCCGTCGAGTTCCCACTTCTTGCGGCCGCCGTCGAGGAGCTTGACGTCGTTGTGGCCGTACAGCTTGAAGTACCAGTAGGCGTACGCAGCGAACCAGTTGTTGTTGCCGCCGTAGAGGATCACGGTGTCGTCGTTCGCGATCCCGCGCTCGGAGAGCAGCTTGCCGAACTGTTCGGCATCGACGAAGTCGCGGCGGACCGGATCCTGCAGGTCGGTCTTCCAGTCGAGCTTGACGGCGCCGGCGATGTGCCCGCCGTCGTAGGCCGAGGTGTCCTCGTCGACCTCGACGAAGACGGTCTTGTCGGCATTGAGGTTCTGCTCAGCCCATTCGGTGCTGACCAGGACGTCGGAACGTGCCATGGCGGTGTCCTTTCGGAGTGGATCGGTGATGGTCGTCGAACAGATGGAGATGGTGGAGACGGTGAGGCGCGAGAAGGATGCCCGCGTTTCGGGGAGATGAGCACGGGTGACGGCGCATGGGAACGAGGTCGCAGACCTCGGTGGAGACGCCCCCGTTCTCATCGACGGTGTGGGCGGACCGGCTGCTCACGCAGCACGGGTTGGTCACACCGTCAACGGCGAGTGCGACAACAGCAGTCGGCGACACGACAGAAGTCGATCGCCCGGCGTCGTGTGAGCAAGTACTCACGGCGCTGCTGCATGCCCACGAGGGTACAACAGAGCCGATCGAGCCCCCAACGGCCGGGGTGCTTTACCGCCGAGGTCGGGAGAACACGGTCTGAACTGCTCAGAAGCGGTCGAGACGCACCGACGCCGGACCGGAGTCGCCGACCAGTTGGACGTCCCCGCCGAAACTCTCCGCGCGATCGGGTTCGACATCCCAGGCCATCGGCAGGCGCGGGAGCGTCAGGCTGAACCGATCGAGCACGGCGGCGCGGACTTCCGCCGGGACCTCGGCGTCGACGTGGCGTTCGGGGCCGGTGTAGAAGCCGGTGGCCCGGATGTCCAGTGCGCCGTCGACGACGGAGAGGTCGACGGAGACACTCACGCGCACCTTGGGGCCGTCGTAGGACGACGCCGACGGCGGGTCGGCGGGATCGAGCCCGTCGCCCGGCGGCAGTGCGACCGTGCCGGTGAGCACGACGCCGCTCTCGCGACTGACGATGCCGTCCTGGGGCCCGCCTGCGCCGGCCGTGTCGTCCGGTCCCGGGGTGCTGACGGTCAGGTCGACGATGCGCAGATATCGGGCCAGGGTGACGGCATCGAGGCGGGTGTACGCCGAGATCGAGCCGGTGTGGAGAACATCACTCGCCGAGAATCCGCTGCCGTCGGCCACGTCGAACGGGCCGAGAGAGGCACCCAGCTCACCGCGGCAGACGCCGCGGGCGGGCGGACATCCGGGTAGTTCGACGCCGCGGGCGGCGATCGTGGCCCCGTCGAAGTGGCCGGCGGACGACTGCGAGGTGAACGGGAAACCCGCGATGGTGACCTCGGGATCGAATGTCACGCGGGGGGATTGGGCGAGGGCGCGGGAGAACTGATGCTCCCCGCGAACGGCGGCCCCGACGTCGACGCCGAGCGCGACCCCCGCGGCGGCCAGGGCGGCGACCACACCGATGACAAGCACTTTCCGGATGCGCGGCATGCTCGGCCGATCACCCTCCCCGTCGTGGTCATCCGGCGGTCGTGGTCGCCTTGTTAACAGGTGAGCGCGCCGGTGGCGCTATTCTGTCACCTATCTCGCACACGTTGGTAAGGCGGCGTAAACAATCGCCGAGCCACGCGCGGGTGGCGTTCACGTCGTGGTGAGCGATCTGGATGGTCCGGGACGGGGACGAACGAGATCGGAGTGCTGGGTGGATCTCTTGTTGTTGACGGCCGACCCGAATCCGGAGTCGGTCTTGCCGTCGTTGTCGCTGCTCGCGCACACGGTGCGGACCGCTCCGACCGAGGTGTCGTCACTCATGGAGGCGGGGAACGCCGATGTGGCGCTGGTCGATGCCCGCGCCGACCTGGCGGCGGCCCGCGGGCTGTGCCGCCTGCTGGGCAGCACCGGCTCCTCGGTGCCGGTCGCGGCGGTGCTGACCGAGGGCGGGCTGGTCGCGGTCAACGCGGACTGGGGCATCGACGAATTCCTGCTGCCGGGTACCGGTCCGGCCGAGCTCGATGCCCGGTTGCGCCTGCTCGTGGTCCGTACCCGCGGGGTTGCTGCAGAGGAGTCCTCGGGCAAGGTCACGTTGGGGGAACTCGTCATCGACGAGGGGACCTACACCGCACGCCTGCGCGGACGTCCGCTCGACCTGACCTACAAGGAGTTCGAGCTCCTGAAGTACTTGGCGCAGAATGCGGGTCGCGTGTTCACGCGCGCCCAGCTGCTCCAGGAGGTGTGGGGGTACGACTTCTTCGGCGGCACCCGCACCGTCGACGTCCATGTCCGTCGACTCCGCGCCAAACTCGGCAGCGAGCACGAGTCGCTGATCGGGACTGTCCGCAACGTCGGATACAAGGCAGTCCGTCCGACGCGTGGCCGAGCGCCCGCGGCCGACGCCGACCTGTCCGAGGACGCCTCTGGTCCCGATGCGGTCGGCACCGATGACTTCGACGACGCGCTCGACGGTCCCGATCCGTTCGACGAGGAGTTCAGTGCCAGTGCCGGGAACTGAGGACCCGCAGGTGCGTCGAGGCGCACTGCCCGACGACGTCTCTGAATTCGCTCACCGTTTGGTGCGCGAGGCGAACGACGCCGATGGTGTCGCCCCGCTCTCGGAGGGGGCGGTCGCCGCGATCAACGCCCCCGAGGGCTCGCCGATCGTGCACGTCAGGTCGAAGGCGGGGTACGCCGTCATCGTCCCCGGTCGCGACGGCGAGCCGGCGATGATCGAGGCGGTTGTCGACCCGGCGCACCGACGGGAGGGACATGGCCGGGCGCTGCTCGACGCGGCGTTCGGGGCCGCGCCCGAATCGGGGTCGGGGGTCCGGGTGTGGGCTCATGGGGATCTGCCTGGTGCGGTGGCGCTCGCCGCGGCGATGGGGCTGACGAAACGTCGCGAACTGCTGCAGCTGCGCCGCCCGGTCGGACCCGGCCACGAACTCCCCGAACTCGTCGTCGACCCGACGGTCGACCTGCGGACCTATGCCGGACCGGCCGATGACGCCGAGATCCTGCGGGTGAACAACGCGGCCTTCGACTGGCATCCCGAGCAGGGTGGCTGGTCGCCGGAGCAGATCCGTGAACGGGTTGCCGCCGACTGGTTCGATCCGGCGGGTTTGTTCCTCGCCTTCGACCGTGCCGGCGACGGATCGGGCGGGGGAGATGGCAAGCTCCTCGGGTTCCACTGGACGAAGCGGCACGACGCGGACCTCGGCGAGGTGTACATCGTCGGCGTCGATCCTGCGGCGCAGGGTCGCGGACTGGGTCGGTTGTTGACGCTCGCCGGCCTGCATCACCTTGCGCGCGAGGGCGTCTCGGAGATCAACCTCTACGTGGAGGGTGACAACGTCGCCGCGCTGCACACCTACGAGCGCCTCGGGTTCACCCGATACGCCGTCGACGTCGCCTACGGCTGAGGCTGCCCGAGTGCGGCGCCGATGGCGTCGACGACGTCGCCGATGTGGGGCTCGCGAACCACGGACAGGTGATTGCACTCGAGACGGAGGACGTCGACGTCCCCGGTCACGATGTGCCGCCGCCACACCGACGGGTCGTCACGATTCTCGCTGCCCTGCACCACGAGCGCGCGACCGGTGTACGGGCGGGGGGCGGTGCAGCCGCGCCACCCGGACACCGAGTTCCTCGAGTGCCTGCGCGTCGGCGGTCGGCGAGGTTCTCACCACGCCTGCGAGTGGAACACGAATTCGTCGGCGCCACAGTTCTTTTCGGGGTAGCGGTTCATATGTGGTGGTCGTCGTGAGAGACGGGTCGGCGCGCTTGGCGCGATGCAGCACCCGCGGTGGGACGAACGTGTCCACCACGACGACCAGATCGACATGGTGCCCGTCGGCCTCGAGGCGTCGCGCGGCCGCCGGTCGTCGGGCAGGCCACCGGGCGGTCTCGCCGGTGGGGCGAGGGCAGGAGCCCGCCCCGGGTGTGCGGGCCGATCCGCGCGAGCCCGACGATCCGTCCTGTAGCCAGGTGCCCAAGTCTCGAATGTCGGGTTACGCAGATCACGTACGATCACGCCTGGGCAGGTCGCACCCCGTCTGCCTTGGCCAGTTCACCTGTCGTTCATCTTTTGGAGGGGATCAGTCCACCACGCCCCCATAGCTTTCCACTCGGACACTCCGGAGCCGACGCCAGTCGGTGCGGGGAACGCGAACGGAAAGGCAACACCAGCGGTGAAAATCAATCGGAACGGCGCCCTGGCGTCGGTGTCGGCGATCGCGGCACTGACACTCGTCACGGCGTGCGGCGGTGGGGGAAGCGAACAGACTGTCAGCGGCGAGGGCTCGACCGCGCAGCAGAAGGCCATGGAGCACTTCAGCCAGGTCCTGACCGACAACAGCGACATCGTGCTCGACTACACCGGCAGCGGCTCGGGCGACGGCATCAAGAAGTTCATCGCGGGCGACGTCGACTTCGCCGGCTCGGACTCGGCCCTCAAGGACGACGAGGTCACCGACGCCACCGCACGTTGCAACGGCAACGCCCCCTGGCACCTCCCGCTGGTCGTCGGCCCCGTCGCGGTCGCCTACAACCTCGACGGTGTCGAGGACCTCAAGCTCAACCCCAGCGTCATCGCGCAGATCTTCAACGGCAAGATCACCACCTGGAACGATCCCAAGATCGCCGCGCTGAACCCCGGCGTGACGCTGCCCACCACCGACATCGTGCCGGTGTACCGCTCGGACAGCTCGGGCACCACCGACAACTTCCAGCGCTTCCTGGAGAACTCGGCCCCCGCTGACTGGCCGTACGAGCACAGCAAGGAATTCGCACCCAAGGGTGTCGGTTCCGGTGCCTCGAAGTCGACCGGCGTCGGCGACACCGTCAAGAAGACCCCGGGTTCGATCACCTACGTCGAGTGGGGCTTCGCCACCGAGAACGACCTCGGTGTCGCTCAGATCGACTTCGGCGCCGGCCCGGTCACGCTGAACGCGGAGAGCGCGGGCAACGCCCTCGAGTCGCTGGCCTTCGCCGATCCGGCCAGCAAGGACCTCGTCGTCGACACCGACGCCCTGTTCGCTTCGAAGGCTCCGGGCGCCTACCCGCTGCTGCTCACCCCGTACTCGATCGTCTGCTCGGCGGGCTACGAGGACGAGGCCACCAGCCAGACGCTGAAGGACGCGTTCACCGCGGTCCTGAACGACGGCCAGGCCGGCCTCGAGGAGATCGGCTACGTGCCGGTACCCGACGCCTTCAAGACCAAGCTGCAGGGGACCATCGACTCGCTGTCCGGTGGGTCCGGAAACGCCTGATCAATCCCCTCTGATCACGTGCGCGGGGCCGCCTCGGTTGCGGCCCCGCGCGTGTGGTTGACACACTGACACGACATTTCGCGTGTCCACGAGACGGCGGGAAGTGGCCCCAATGACCAGAGCCGAATCACAAGAAGGACGCATGACCTCGCTGAGCAAAGAGGGTGGCGCGATCCCGCCGGACACCGGCGAATTCCAGGCCCCCGGGTCATCGCCCGACCAACCCGGATCCTCGCTCCACGCGGCCGCGCATCACCGCGTCGCCGATCGGGTGTTCCGCACCCTGGCCGTCGGCTCGGGGTTCGTGGTCTCGATCGTCATCGCGCTGATCGCACTCTTTCTTCTCGCACAGGCGATTCCGTCGCTGGCGCAGAACGAGGAGAACTTCTTCACCTACACCGGGCAGTGGATCACCAGCGGAGATCAGCTCGCCTTCGGTATCCCCCAGCTGTTCTACGCAACGGTCGTGGTGTCGGTCATCGCGTTGCTGATCGCCATGCCGGTGGCGCTGGGTATCTCGATCTTCCTCACCGAGTACGCGCCGAAGCGGTTCGTCGGCCCGATCACCTACACCGTCGACCTCCTCGCCGCGGTGCCGTCCATCGTCTACGGCCTCTGGGGCATCCTCGTGCTCGGCCCGGCGCTGGTGCCGGTGAACGAGTGGCTGGTCGGCAATCTCGGCTTCCTGCCGTTCTTCCAGGAGCCCACGCAGATCGCGAACATGAGCACCGGCGGCACGCTGCTGACCGCAGGCATCGTTCTTGCGGTCATGATCCTGCCGATCATCACCGCGGTCACGCGCGAGGTCTTCATGCAGACCCCCAAGGGTCATCGTGAGGCCGCGCTCGCCCTGGGCGCCACCAAGTTCGAGGTCGTGAAGGTCGCCGTGCTGCCCTTCGGGTTCTCCGGCTACATCTCCGGTTCGATGCTCGGCCTGGGTCGCGCGCTCGGCGAGACGATGGCGCTGCTGCTCATCATCTCGACCGCCGGTCCCATGAACTTCAACCTCATGGAGAGCGGCGAGACCTTCGCGACGAAGATCGCCAACAACGCGGCCGAATTCGACTCGCCCGCCAAGACCGGCGCCTACATCTCGGCCGGCCTGACCCTGTTCGTCCTGACCTTCATCGTCAACGCCGCCGCCCGCGCGGTCGTCGCCGGAAAGAAGTGACCATGTCTGTGACCACGACTACTTCCGCGGCCGATCCGGTCAAGAAGCCCTCCGGCTTCACCCCGATGTCCGGGCGTCGGCGTTTCACCGACGGGACCGTCCGTGTCGCCGTCATGGCCGCCCTGCTGCTGGCGCTGGTTCCCCTGCTCTGGTTGGTCTTCACGCTGGTGTCGCGGGGTATCGAGACGATCATCGACATCGACTGGTGGACCCAGGCCGAGCGACGCGGCGGCGCCGCCAATGCGATCGTCGGCACGCTGATGCAGACCGCCCTCGCGGCGGTCATCTCCATCCCGCTCGGCATCTTCGTCGCCATCTATCTGGTGGAGTACGCGACGAAGAAATCGCTCCTCGCGCGTGTCACCACGTTCATGGTCGACATCCTCTCGGGTGTGCCCTCGATCGTCGCCGCGCTGTTCGTCTACGCGGTGTGGCGCACCACCCTCGGATTGCCCCGCTCGGGATTCGTGGTCGCGATCGCGCTGGTCTTGCTGATGGTCCCGCTCGTGGTGCGCGCCACCGAAGAGATGTTGAAGATCGTCCCGCAGGACCTTCGCGAGGCGTCGTACGCCCTGGGTATCCCGAAGTGGAAGACGATCGTGAAGATCGTCCTGCCGACGGCCCTGTCGGGCATCGTCACCGGCGTGATGCTGGCCATCGCCCGGGTCATGGGCGAATCGGCGCCGGTCCTCATCCTCGTCGGTGCCACCCGCGCGATGAACTGGAATCCCTTCGACGGCAACCAGCAGTCGCTGCCGCTGATGATGGTGCAGCAGTACAACAACGGACCGGGCGCCTTCGATCAGGTATGGGGCGCGGCGCTGACATTGGTGATCCTCGTTGCCATCGTCTACTTCGGCGCCAAGGCGGTGTCGAAGATCTTCGCCCCCAAGACTTCCTGACCTCCCACCCTTCTCGGGTCATCTTTTCCAGAACGGACCAATGACATGGCAAAGCGCCTCGACATCAAAGACCTGAACATCTATTACGGCGACTTCCACGCGGTCAAGGACGTCACCCTCGAGGTGCCGCCGCGCTGCATCACCGCGTTCATCGGCCCGTCGGGCTGCGGTAAGTCGACCGTGCTCCGAACCCTCAACCGCATGCACGAGGTCACCCCGGGTGCCTACGCCAAGGGCAGCGTGCTGCTCGACGGCGAGGACATCTACGGCAAGACCGTGGACCCGGTGAGCGTGCGCGCGACCATCGGCATGGTGTTCCAGCGGCCGAACCCGTTCCCGACGATGTCGATCCGCGACAACGTCGTCGCCGGCCTGCGTCTGCAGGGTGTGCGGAACCGATCACAGCTCGACGACGTCGCCGAGAAGAGCCTGCGCGGCGCCAACCTCTGGGAAGAGGTCAAGGATCGCCTCGACAAGCCGGGCGGCGGACTGTCGGGTGGTCAGCAGCAGCGTCTGTGCATCGCCCGCGCCATCGCGGTCTCTCCCGACGTCCTGCTCATGGACGAGCCGTGTTCGGCGCTCGACCCGATCTCGACGCTGGCCATCGAGGACCTGATGGGTGAACTCAAGAAGGAGTACACCATCGTCATCGTGACCCACAACATGCAGCAGGCCGCTCGCGTCAGCGACCAGACCGCGTTCTTCAACCTCGAGGCGGTCGGCCAGCCGGGACAGCTCGTCGAGATCAACGACACCGAGACGATGTTCTCGAACCCGACGAAGAAGGAGACCGAGGACTACATCTCGGGCCGCTTCGGCTGAGCCTCCGCGCGCGAACAGGCCCGCTCACCCGTCCGGGGAGCGGGCCTCGTCGTTCCTGGGTCGTCGTGTCGGGGTGTCACATGTTGAGCAGCAGGATCACCAGCAGGGCGACCAGCGACGCGGTCACACCCAGGTACGCCAGGATCTTGCGGCGGTGGGCGGCAGCCTCTGCGTCCTCGTCGGTCACCGCATTGAAATCGGGCTCGGTCGGATAGTGCTGGGCCATGTCGCCACCCTAACGACGACCTCGGCGCGTGTGAAATCTTCCCGACCTCGTTGGGGCTCAGATATTCACGGACATGAAAAAAGGCCGAGATTCAGTGTCGGAAACTGAATTCTCGGCCTCTTTCGGTGTGGCCCTCGCTCGATGTTCAGCACCGAGCGAGAGAAATCACCCCACGCTCTGGAACTGCTCCGGGGTCTTGCCCGTCGCGGTGAACACCACGCGGCGCCCGATGAGTACGGCGTGGTCGGCGAACCGTTCGTAGTAGCGGCCGAGCAGGGTCACGTCCACCGCGGCGGCGACGCCGTGCTTCCATTCGCGGTCCATCAGGACGGTGAACAGGTGGCGGTGGAGGTCGTCCATGGCGTCGTCGTCTTCCTGGAGACGAAGGGCGGCCTGCGGGTCGCTGGTCACGAGGACCTCATGTGCGTTCTTGGCCAGGGTGACGGCCAGGCGGCCCATCTCGGCGAAGTAGCCGTTGACCTCCTCCGGCAGTGCCTTGGCGGGATGCCGGCGCCGGGCGACCTTGGCGACGTGCAGCGCCAGTGCACCCATCCGATCGGCGTCGGCGACGATCTGGAATCCACTCACGACTCCACGCAGGTCACCGGCGACCGGGGCCTGCAGGGCGAGGAGCGCGAAGGACTGTTCCTCCGCGCGAGCCGTCAGCCGGCTCATCCGGTCGGTGTCCCCGATGACCTCTTCGGCGATGGCGAGATCGGCCTGCAGCAGTGCCTGCGTGGCGCGCGCCATCGCGGTGCCGGCGAGCTCGCACATCTCACCCAATACCGAGGTAAGCGCCTCGAGTTGCTCTTGATAGGCGGTACGCATGGTTCAAGGATACGTGCGTGATCACTCCAGGCCGACTCCGATCGATGAACGTCCAGTGAACGTCGGGTGCAGATCCGTCCACCTGCGAGTGCACCGACACCTGAGATCACGTACAGGTGGTGTCGCCCGCGTTCGTGATGGCCAGGTCGTTGGGCAGATTGCCGGTGTTCTCCGCAGGTGCGAGCTGGTTCGCCGTCAGGGTCGCCCCGGAGGCCGGTACCGACTCCAGGGAGCCGGTGAAATCCGCACCGACGATGAGCTCGACACCCGACTTGACCGTGCGGTCGAGCTGGATGCTCGCGTTCGGGAACATCTCGGCCAGCGTCGCGGCGGCGTCGCGCTGTCCCGGCCCGTAGCGCACGACGGTGTCGTCGCGGTTCTCCGAGGCATCGGCGACACCCCGAACGTCGAAACCGTACGGCGTGAGCTGCTCGGACACCTCGGTGGCGAGGCCCGTCTGGCCCGTGCCGTTGAGAACCCGGACGCCGACATTGCCGGGGTTCTGGGCGGTCGCGGTCACGGGTCCGGGAGCACTGGCGTTCGAGTCGGTACTCGGTGCGCCGGGAGTCGTCGGCGCCTTCGACGACGACGGCGGCTTCTTACGCGCCTGCTCGCCGGGGAGTGGCAGGTCGTCGATGATGGCGTCGAAGATCGCGTCGATGTCGCTGGTGCGCGGGATCTCGTTGTTGGCGCCGTCGGTGGAGGTACCCGACGTCGGGATCGTCAGGAACGAGACGCGGCCGGCCTCGATGCCCTGCATCGACTCGGCCAGGTTGATGAGCGACTGGGTGTCGACGCCGTCGACGTAGCTGTATTCGATGAACGTGTTGACGATCCCGTTGAGTTTATTGGGGTTCGACAGCACATTGCCCGACAGGCTCGACCGCAACAGCGACGACATGAAGAGCTGCTGGCGTTTGATCCGGCCGTAGTCGCCGTTGCCCTCCGTGCTGATGTTGCGGGCGCGCACGTAGTTCAGCGCGCGCCGGCCGGTCAGCTTCTGCTTGCCCGGCTTGCGCAGGATCTGGCCGATCTCGTAGTCGTAGAGCGGCACCGTCGAGCAGACCTCGACGCCGCCGATCGCGCGGACCACCTTCTCGAAGCCGACGAAGTCCATCCCGATGAAGTGGTTGATGTTCAAACCGCTCATCGCGGTGATCACGCGCACGAGACACTGCGGGCCGCCCGCGGCGTAGACGCCATTGAGTTTCACGTCGTAAGCGGGTTGCATCTCGGCGCCGTAGGCGCCGGTCGTGTTGTCCCAGGCGCGGCAGGCCGGCTGGTCGACCTGCAGGTCGCGCGGGAACGACACCGCGACGACGCGACTGCGGTTGGCCGGGATGTTCACCAGGATGACGGTGTCCGAACGGGCGCCCTCGGCGTCGGCGGTGGTGCCGGCGCCGACCCTGGAGTTCTGGCCGCCGCGGGTGTCGGTACCGACGATGAGGTAGGTCTCGTCGCCGTACTGGGCGTCCTTGTTCCGGATGTTCCGGTCGTCGGGGTCGACGGCGGTGACGTTCCGCCAGTTGCCGTTCCACGACTGCAGATAACCCCAGACGAAGCCGGTGCCCACCAGTGCGAGCACGCACGCGATGGCTACCAGGATGCGTCCGGTCGCGGCGGTCTTGCGCAGCATCGCGCCCTGCCGGTCCTCGTCGCGTCCGGGATGGCGCCGAGGCGCCGAGCGCAGGGCGAGGGGTTCGGTGAGGTCGGGTGTGCGTTCCAGCGGGGGTTGCGGGGCCGGCGGTCCGGCCGGGCCGCCGGCGACCGGCTCCTGGGCGCGGGATTCCTCGATCACCCGCTGCTCGGTGGCGCGATCGGACAGGTCGGGCGCGGCGTCGCCGACGGTGGGGATCTTCTGGGTGACCTCGTTGTCGAAACGATGGACGGTCGTCGGGCGGTCGTCGGGCGCCGGCTGCAGAGCTGCGGGGACCCGCCCGCCCGGGGCCGCCGGTGGCGTGGCATTTCCGCCGAACGGCGGTCCGGTGCGGCGAGACCGCCCGCGGGTCGACGACGTGGGCTCGGATGTCCGCGACTCCGGGCGCGGCGGAGTCGCGCGGCGGGTCCCGGACCGGCCGGCGCCGGCGGGGGGCTCCGACGGTGACGACTCCTCCGCGTTCATCTGCTCCATGAGCTGGCGAACCGTCAGGCGAGTGCGTCCCCGGACGAAGCGATCTGCCGAGCGTGGCTCGCGGAGGCTGGGGTGCGCCGGGGGAGGGGAGCCCTGGTCGGTGGAACCGGGCGCATCCGGACCGGGGACGGGCTCGAAGTCGTCGCGGGAGCGTCCGGCGCGTCGACCACGACGAGAGCGATCGGCGTCGCCCACCTCGGGGTCGTCCGGGCCCGGTGTCCTACGACTCAATGCACGTTCCTCATGCCCCGTGGTCGTGTCGCGGAGTCACCGCGGATCGGGGCTCGACCAGCGCGGTGCGCACAGAATGGAGGTCCCGGCGGCCGGGACCTCCGCGCAATAGTACTGATCCCACCTGAGAAAGCGTCTCAGCCGGGCACCGGTTGTGACGGTTTTCGCAATCCGGTTCAACCGCCGGAGTGCATGATCTCGGCGCCTGCGGGGATCACGTCCTCGTCGGGGTCGTCGAGCCAGCCGTCCGGCAGCGCGACCTTCGCCGGCGAACCCTGCCGGCCGCGCGGGCCGTGACCGTCGGAGGGGAACGGCGCGTCGGCCGGCAGCTCGGCGAGCAGTTCACGTAGTTCGTCGACGCTGCCGACGAGCGCCATCCGCCGCCGGATCTCCGAGCCGGCCGGGAAACCGCGGAGGTACCAGGCGACGTGCTTGCGGATCTCGCGGCAACCCTTCATCTCGCCGTGGTGATCGACGAGGAGCTGGCAGTGCCGGACCATGATCTCGGCGACCTCGCCCAGGTTCGGCGGCGCCGGCGCGTCGAAACCGCCGAGTTCGGCGGCCAGTTCGGCGAACAGCCAGGGCCGGCCGAGGCAACCGCGGCCGACGACGACGCCGTCGCAGCCGGTCCGGCGCATCATCGCGACCGCATCGGCGGGTTCGAAGATGTCGCCGTTGCCGAGCACCGGAACGGTGGTGACGTGCTCCTTCAGGCGGGCGATCTCGTCCCAGTCGGCCTCACCGGAGTATCGCTGCGATGCGGTGCGCGCGTGGAGGGCGACGGCCGCGGCACCTTCTTCGGCGGCGATCCGGCCGGCGTCGAGATGGGTGCGGTGATCGTCGTCGATGCCGATCCGGAACTTGACCGTCACCGGGATGTCGGTGCCCTCGGTGGCCCGGACGGCCGCCGCGACGATCTTGCGGAACAGCGTGCGCTTGTAGGGGATCGCCGACCCCCCGCCCTTGCGGGTCACCTTGGGGACCGGGCAGCCGAAGTTCATGTCGATGTGGTCGGCGAGATTCTCGTCGACGATCATCTTTGCGGCTTGGTACGTGTACTCCGGGTCGACGGTGTAGAGCTGCATCGACCGCGGGTTCTCGTCGGGTCCGAAGGTCGTCATGTGCATCGTGACCGGGTGCCGCTCCACGAGCGCGCGGGCCGTGACCATCTCACAGACGTACAACCCGGAGACGGTTCCGGTACGGGCGAGCTCGAGTTCGCGGCACAGCGTCCGGAACGCGACGTTGGTGACACCCGCCATCGGGGCCAGTACGACCGGGCTGGCCAGTTCGATGGACCCGATACGCAGTCCCTTCGAGACGCTCGCAAGCTCGCTCCTCAGGGAGCTGGGAAGCGAGCCCTCGGTGGTCGAGGGCGCCGGGTGGCTGTCGACGAGGGTGCTCAGGATGCCTGCTGCTCCCGCTTCTTGGCCTCGCGGGCGAGCGAACGGTCGCGCATCTCCTCGAAGCGGATGGTGTCTTTCTCGAGCTGCTCGAGGAAGGCGGCGAGCTCCTCGCGGGTCTTCTCGCCCTCGCTGCTGAAGTCGTCGCGTTCGAAGACGTTCCACTTACGCAGGACCGGCATGACGACCTCTTCGAGGTGCTGACGCAGGTCGTAGATGCCGTGCTTGGCCATGAGCACGCCGTGGCGACGGAAGTTGGGCATACCGGCGCCGGGCATCTGGAAGTTGGTCACGATGTCGGTGACGGCGCGCAGCGTCTGGTCGGGGGAGATGTCGAAGCCCGCACCGCAGATGTTGCGGTAGAAGATCATGTGCAGGTTCTCATCGGCCGCGATGCGCTGCAGCATCTTGTCGGCGATCGGGTCGTTGCACGCCTTGCCGGTGTTGCGGTGGCTGACGCGGGTCGCGAGTTCCTGGAAGGTCACGTACGCCACGGAATGCAGCAGACCGAGCTCGTCGGCGTGCTCCTCGAGCTCGTCCACGCGTCCGGCGGCGGCCAGCATCGGGTCGTAACCATTGGTCATGTGGATCATCCGCGCCTCTTCGAGGGCGACGGGATCGACGCCGCGGGTGACCACGAGGTAGTCGCGCATGACGATGCCGTGGCGGTTCTCCTCGGCGGTCCAGCGACCGACCCAGTGGCCCCAGGCGGAGTCCATCGAGAAGTTGTCGGCGATGACACGGTGGTACGACGGCAGGTTGTCCTCGGTGAGGAGGTTCGTGATCATCGCGGCCTTGGCGACCTCGTCGAGCTGCGACTGCTCGGGGTCGTAGTCGACGCCACCCAGGGCGGCGAAGTTACGGCCCTCGTCCCACGGCACGTAGTCGTGCGGGTTCCAGTCCTTGGCGATCTTGAGGTGGCGGTTGACGTTGTCCTCGGCAACCGGGGCCAGCTCCTTGAGTAGCTCGAGTTGCGTCAGGTCGCGTGCCATATAGATGTCCTCCGAACGGTGTCCGCGTGTGTCGTCATTGCGTGTCGTCGTCGTGCGTCGTGTCGATCGATCCGCGTGCGTGGCCGGCGGCCACGACCGTGGTTCGCGACGTCGTCGTGGGGAGGTGCGCACCCCGCCCACCGAACCGTGGTGTGTCGGGCCGGGTCCCCCGCGCCGCACCGTCGCCACTGGTCAAAGTTCTAGCGTACGGCACGCACACCGGTGTCCCAAGTCCGTCGCCTGGGTGTCGTTCGCCCCCGCGCGCCGCGTTACGCAATCGGCCGGTGGTGTCGGTCACGTCGGTACGGGCGACGCCGGAACCGATGTTCGCGCAGGTCGGCGGGCCCTCAACCGGAACGTGGACGCGAGGCGAACATCGCGCCCGTCGTCTCCATCCACGCCGTGGCCGGTTCGTCGATGTTGCCCAGTTCGCGTGCCTTCTCACACCAGCGCATCGCCGCGCGCCCGAACTCCATCGGGTTGTAGACGTCCTCTTCACGACTCCACCGGCCGTCGCCGGCGTAGGTGAGGATGGTGATGTTGGTGGCGGTGATGTGCGTCGAGTCGCCCGGATCGCGCATCGGGTTGTCGACTTCGCAGATGACCCGGCCGGTCGGCGCGTCGACCACATGCCACAGCGAAGGGAACCCGGTCATGTGACTGCCGGGGAACGACGTCATCGTCCGCCAGATCCAGGTCCGGATCTCCTCGCGGCCGCGCATGGTGCCCAGGGCGTGCTCGATGTAGTCGGCGTCTTCGGTGAACAGTTCGGCATAGCGATCCCAGTCCCGGCTCACAGCGATCTCGGCGACCGTGCGCTGGAACTGTGCGAAGGCCTCGTCGAGCTCTGCCGGGGTGAATTCGGCGGTCGTCGGGGTCGGGTTCTCGGTGGTTTCCATCGCCGCCGATCGTAGAGTCCGCACCGGTGTGGTCCACCGCGTTTCGCGACAATCGGTACCATTCGTCCCCAGCACAGCCACCGCACACGGATCGGTGAGGACGTCATGTACCAGGTAGGGGACCTGATCGCGGGTTACCGCGTCCTCGACGTGCTCGGACGCGGCGGCATGGGCGAGGTCTATCAGGCCGCGCATCCCCGGCTGCCGCGCGCCGACGCCCTGAAGGTGCTCCGCTCGGTCCACGCCACGGACCCGGTCTTCCGCGCGCGGTTCGAACGCGAAGCCGACATCGTCGCTCCGCTGCACCATCCCAACATCGTGGCCGTCTACGACCGTGGCGTCTTCGACGAGTTGCTGTGGATCGCGATGGAGTACGTGCCGGGTACCGACGCGGCCCGGATGCTCGCCCGGGAGTCGCCCCTCGACCCCGGTCTCGCGTGCACGATCATCGCCGGGGCGGCGGCGGGTCTGGACGCGGCGCACCGGCGCGGCGTCATGCACCGGGACATCAAACCGGCCAACATCCTCATCACGCCGGGCGCGGACGGCGACACCGACAGCGCCCCGGAGGCCGTCAAGCTCACCGACTTCGGCATCGCCCAGGTCCTCGACGAGGTGACCCACCTGACCGGTACCGGGATCACCATCGGGACCATGCGCTACGCCTCGCCGGAGCAGATCGAGGGGTTGCGCGTCGACGGCCGGAGCGACATCTATTCGCTCGCTGCCACTGCGTACGAACTCCTCACCGGTGCACCGCCGTTCGATTCGCCGTCGCTGCACGGACTGATGACCGCGCACATGCATCACGAACCCCCGTCGGCGAGCGCCCGCAACCGGGCGCTGCCCGCCGGGGTCGACGCCGTGCTCGCGCGGGCGATCGCCAAGGAGCCGGGTCGTCGTCACCCGACGGCGGGGGAGTTCGCCGCCGCGCTCGCCGACGTCTTCGATTCCCGCGCAACGCTCATCGGCCCGGCGATCCGGCCCGAGCCCCCGACCGAGCCCCCGACCGAGCC
>NZ_JAFFZF010000044.1:0-37895 GCF_016924115.1 Gordonia sp. BP-119 | reverse complement strand
ACCCGGCCGGGCCACGGTCTTCGTGTAGAAATCCGACACCGTTTCAGGGTCTCGGAGTGGTCACCGGCCGGGAAGGCTCACACAAACCAGCATCCCCTGCAGGACGCCGATCCACCCCCATTAGGGTTGATGCGCTCGCGGCTGTCGTTCGTTCGGATCGGGGAGCAAGGGCGTGCCGAAAACGCTCCTGAACCCCGTGGTCGGCGTGTAAGTTCTCCTGCAACTGCGCTGCAACCGTCGGACAAAGGTCCGGGAGGTGTCCGGTGAGCACTGCCGAAGAACGTGCGAGACAACTCGAACTCGTTGCGCGACTGCACTCCTCGTATCCCGAGCTGCCGGATGCCCCGACGCCCGATCTTCTCGACCACGATCGCTTCGTCGCCTACATGAAGCCGGTGCACGACGTCGGGGGTGAGCCCGACGCACCGATCACCTACGAGGGCAAGGCGTACGAGGAATGGGAGCACATGACCTATGTCATGTGTGAGGTGCTCGCCTGGCGCGGGATCTGGTTGTCCGAAGAGCGGCGTCGGATCGGCAACGTCGACGTCGGTCGCGCGGTCTACCTCGGAATCCCGTATTACGGACGCTGGTTGCTGGCGGTCGCCAGAATTCTCGTCGAGAAGCACCACATCGCGCTCGGCGAGCTCAGTGAACGCATGCTCGAGGTCCGGGAGCGATACGCGGGCGGACTGGACGGCCGGCGTCTCGAGGCCCGCCCGCGCAGCGTCGGCGACGGATCCGACGTCCCGCGGAACACACACCATCGGCACGCGATCGGAATCGGCGACCCGCAGATCTACGCCGGGCGGGCGGGCGACGCCGCGTTCGGCATCGGGGACCGGGTCCGGGTCCGCGAGCTGCCCGTCCTGTTGTACACGCGGACACCGGAATACGTCCGGGGCGCGGTCGGCGAGGTCGCGGCCGTCGCCTACGAGAGCCCAGCGCCCGAGGACGAGACCTGGGGTCTCTCCGACGCCCAACCGGAGTGGTTCTACGTGGTCCGGTTCACCATGGGCGACCTCTGGCACGGGTACACCGGGCCCGCCGACGACACCCTGCAGACC
This sequence comes from Gordonia sp. BP-119, assembly GCF_016924115.1. Taxonomy (NCBI): domain Bacteria; kingdom Bacillati; phylum Actinomycetota; class Actinomycetes; order Mycobacteriales; family Gordoniaceae; genus Gordonia; species Gordonia sp. BP-119. Next base: position 36,828 of record NZ_JAFFZF010000044.1, on the reverse strand, counting down.
GAGATCCCCGAACGCTGGCTCGAATCCGCCGGCGGAGAGGACGACCGCCGATGAGCGACGATCACCACGACCACGACCGGACGGTCAAGCCGATGGTCGACGAGATCACCGACTTCGAAGTACTCGAGATCGCGCTGCGCGAGCTGTGCATCGAAAAGGGACTCTTCACCGCCGAGGAGCACCGCCGCTTCACCGAGTTCGCCGAACAGATCGGGCCGACGCCCGCGGCGACGCTCGTCGCCCGGGCCTGGCTCGACCCCGAGTTCGAGCGGTTGGCACTCGACGACCCGATGGCCGCCAGCAAAGAGGTCGGCGTCGACTGGCTCGAACCGACCGGTTTCGGAACACCCAGCGATTTCACGGCTTTCGAGATCCTCGCCGACACCCCCACGATCCATCACGTGATCGTGTGTGCGCTGTGCTCGTGCTATCCGCGCCCGATCCTGGGGAACTCGCCCGAGTGGTACCGAACGCCGAACTACCGTCGCCGGATGGTGCGGTGGCCGCGACAGGTGCTGTCCGAGTTCGGACTCCAGCTCCCGGAGGGTGTCTCCGTACGCGTGCAGGACTCCAATCAGAAGCACCGCTTCATGGTGATGCCGCAGCGCCCGGCAGGCACCGACGGATGGACCGAGCAGCAGCTGTCGGAGATCATCACCCGCGACTGCCTCATCGGAGTCGCGCTCCCCAGACCGGGTGTCACCACCAACGTCGTCTCGACCATCCGTCCGGCCGTCCACCCGGCGGGGGAGTAGCCGATGACCGAGGACGGACGCACCGGATCATCCCACGGACCACTCGAGGAGATCGTCGACCGGAACCAGGTGTGGCACCGGATGGCCGCGAAATACGGTGTGGAGAACCCTGTTCCACCGTGGAAGACGAGCCTCGACGGTCTCTGCGATGCGCTCGACCGGGTCGCCGATGCCACCGCGGTGAACGCGGGTACCCCCGGCGTCGTCGAACGACGCGACGAGGAGGACCGGCTGTCGGCGACCATCTACGCCGACCTGCCCTACCCTGAGAACCAACTGGTCGCCCTGGCACACACACTGCTCGACCGCGGGGTCATCGACGAGAGTGAGTTGCGGACGCGGATGGCTGCGGTGCGCGCCCGCCTGGAGTCCTGACCGGCCGGCCTGAGGACAGATCCGTCATCCGGCGACAGCTGTGCACAGCCGTCGCTCCAACGGATGACGCGGTGTCGGCTCCACTACTCTCAGCCCATGCCCGGGGGAAACGACGCGATCGACACGCGTAGCGACGAGCAGCTTCTGCACGCTCACCTCGCCGGCGACCCACACGCCTTCTCCGATCTCATCAGCCGCCATCTCGATTACCTGTGGTCGGTGGCGCTGCGGACCAGCCAGAATCCCGAGGATGCCGCAGACGCGTTGCAGGACGCCCTCTTCGCCGCGCATCGGACCGCACACGACTTCCGGTCCGATGCGAAGGTGACGAGTTGGCTGCACCGGATCGTCGTGAACGCCGGCCTCGATCGCATCCGACGGAACAAGGTCCGCAGAACCGTGCCGCTGCCGGAATGGGACGTGGTCTCCATCGCCGACACCACCGACGACATCGCCGCCGTCGACCTGTCGGTGTCGATCGGGCGTGCATTGCACGTCCTCCCCGAAGGGCAACGAGCGGCCATCGTCGCCGTCGACATCGAGGGTTACACGGTCGCCGAAGCGGCCGAGATCCTCGGTGTCGCCGAGGGCACGATCAAGAGTCGATGCGCTCGCGGCCGCCTCAAACTCGCCCAGGTCCTCGGACATCTGCGGAGCGGCTGACCCGTCATCACCCCGACTGGTCCATCCCGTTCCCGACAGATCGCGGCCGGGGGGAACCGAACCGGGGCGGGCCGCGTCCAAGTATCCGACGGATCGCGACCAGGAGGCCACCTCCTCTGACCCGACTCCGCTCGTGAACCACGCCGAACCGAGCCGAACTCAACGAACGCCCGCCATCCCCCGGAATGGAAGACTGACACCATGACCCCTCGGGGACCAGACGACCACGAGACCGGCGATCTACCGGACCCGCCGTATTCGGCGGAGATCCTCGCCGACCTGCACGCCGGTGCACTGCCCGACCGGACAGCCGCACACATCCGTTCCCGCATCGTCGATGATGTTGCCGCGCAATCGATCCTGGCCGCGCTGGATCACACCTCCGACGATCTGCGCTCCGCCCGTCCGGCGCCCGCGCCCGTTCCCGACCAGGTCCGCGCCGACGTCGCGACCACCCTCGCCGCGCTCGGCCGGGATCCCGCACCGGTCGACATCTCGGTTGCACGCCGAGGGCGTCGACCCGCCCGCTCCCGATCGCGCGACGACCGTCGATTGGCCGGCCGTCTGTTACTGGCTGCCGCCGCGGTCATCATCGTCGCGGTCGGAACGGTCGGAATACTGCGGCTGGTGTCGGCGCCCGATGCGACCGGTCCCGGGCAGACACCGCGCGCCCAGTCGTCGTCGGTCCCGACCCCGGCGGGTCCCGCGGGCGTCGCGACCGCACTCTCGGTCCTCGGTCGTACCGACGGGGCACCGTTCGGTTCCGTGGAGGCGCTCCGCCGCTGCACCGCCGCGCACCTGGTACCGGTCGAGGTGGTGATCGTGGGTTCCGGTCGCATCCTCGTCGACGGCACCGGGGCCGCCGCGATTCTCTTGTCGACGGGCGTGGCAGGACGTTTCGACGCGCTGATCGTCGGCCTCGACTGTGACCTGGGAAATCCGGCGCTGATCTCACGGGGCATCGTCGGCGGGTGACCGGCACGTCGCGAGGCCCAGGGTTGCGCCGACCGGCCGGGGCACGCGTCGCGTCCGCGGGAACATCTCCGCCTACTCTGGTGTTGAAGCAGCCGTGACCCGCCTGGACTGGGCGGGTCTCGCTAAACCCACAGCACGGAGGACAAGTGAGCCAGCCAGAGACCCAGCAGATCCACGAGTTGATCATCATCGGATCTGGTCCTGCCGGGTACACCGCAGCGATCTACGCCGCACGCGCCGAGCTATCTCCAATCGTCTTCGAGGGCACCCAGTTCGGTGGCGCCCTGATGACGACCACCGAGGTGGAGAACTTCCCCGGTTTCCAGACCGGTATCCAGGGTCCGGCGTTGATGGACGAGATGCGTGAGCAGGCCATCCGCTTCGGCGCCGACCTGCGCATGGAGGACGTGGACACCGTTCGGCTGACCGGCCGGATCAAGGAGGTCGAGGTCGGCGGGGAGATCTACCGGGCCCGCGCCGTCATCCTCGCCATGGGCGCGGCGGCGCGCTATCTCGGCATCGAGGGGGAGCAGCAGCTCCTCGGCCGCGGTGTGTCGGCCTGTGCCACCTGTGACGGTTTCTTCTTCAAGGACCAGGACATCGCCGTCATCGGCGGCGGCGACTCCGCGATGGAAGAGGCCACGTTTCTGACCAAGTTCGCGCGAAGTGTCACGCTGGTCCACCGTCGTGACGAGTTCCGGGCGTCGAAGATCATGCTCGAGCGCGCACGTGCCAACGACAAGATCCGTTTCGTCACCAATGCCGCGGTGCAGTCCGTGGTCGGCGACGGTTCGGTGTCGGGTCTGAAGGTCGAGGACACGCGCACCGGCGAGGTCAGCACCCTCGATGTGACCGGCATGTTCGTCGCGATCGGCCACGACCCGCGCAGCGAGCTCGTCCGCGGGCAGGTCGACCTGGATCCCGAGGGTTACGTCCTGGTCCAGGGACGTACGACCCTCACTTCGCTTCCCGGCGTGTTCGCCGCCGGGGACCTCGTGGACCACACCTACCGACAGGCCATCACCGCCGCGGGCAGTGGATGTTCGGCGGCCATCGACGCCGAGCGCTGGCTGGCCGAGCAGGGTGAGGCAGCCGACCTCAGCGTGGACGACGCCGAAGCGGCCTCCGTTTCCGAAATCGACGCTGTTCAGGCACCCGCCTGAACCGTCAACCACCTACCACCTGGGCCACACGGCCCGTCCGACCAAGGAGATCAGATCATGGGTGCACACACCGTTGCCGTCACCGACACCACGTTCAAGGACGCCGTTCTCGGCGCCGACAAGCCGGTTCTGGTGGACTTCTGGGCCACCTGGTGCGGTCCCTGCCGCATGGTCGCTCCGGTTCTCGAGGAGATCGCTCGCGACCACGGCGACAAGCTGACGGTCGCCAAGCTCGATGTCGACGAGAGCCCGTCGACCGCGCGTGACTTCCAGATCATGTCCATCCCGACCATGATCCTGTTCGACAAGGGTCAGCCGGTGAAGACGATCGTCGGTGCCAAGGGCAAGGCAGCCCTGCTTCGTGAGCTCGACTCGGTCGTCGGCCAGTCGGCCTGACGACCTGCGATTTCCCGCACATCGACGCGACAGTCCGACGGGTGAACGACGTTGCCGTTCCACCCGCGGACTGTTTGCGTTGGTAGTGTCGGCCGTGGTCTCGACCGGAGACCCCTGCACGCCGGATCACACCGATTCGGCTTCGTGCAGTTTGGTGTAGTGAAGTCCAGCTGCGAGAATGCAGGCTGACGTTTCACCGGTGTACCGCATGGCTACATCGGACATCGCGCAGAGGCGCACCTGCCGCGATTCGTACGAGGGGTGACCAGATGCCATTGTTCCGACTTGGTGATCACGGCTCGGCGGTGGCCGAGATCCGCGCCATCCTCGTCGGACGTGGTCTGTTGCCCGACGATGGATCCTCCAGCGCCACACACGGTGGGCCGGCGAACGGGTGGAATCCACCCGAAGCCGTCTTCGACGAGGCGTGTGACCGGGCCGTCCGTGCGTTTCAGCAGGAGCGCGGACTGATCGTCGACGGCATCGTCGGTCCGGCTACCTACCGCGTCCTGCGCGAGGCGTCCTACCGGCTCGGCGCTCGAGTGCTCTCGTATCAGCTGTCGGCGCCCATGGTCGGCGACGATGTCGCGACCCTGCAGAGCCGGCTGCAGAACCTCGGCTACTTCACGTCGCTGGTCGACGGCGTCTTCGGCCTCACCACTCATAACGCAGTGTGCCTTTACCAGAGTGAATACGGTCTCGCTTCCGACGGCATCTGCGGTCCGGCCACCCTGCGTTCACTGGAACGCCTCGGCACGAGAGTGACCGGCGGCTCGCCGTACGCGATCCGCGAAGAAGAGCACGTCCGTCGTTCCGGACCGCAGTTGTCCGGAAAGCGGATCCTCATCGACCCCGGCTCCGGTGGACTCCATGCCCTGTCGACGAGTGAGGTCGCCGATCGCGAGTCGGAACTGCTGTGGGACCTCGGTGCTCGTCTCGAAGGCCGGATGGCGGCCGCCGGAATGCAGACGTTCCTGTCGCATGACGGTCGGGGACGTCCCGGGGACGACGAGCGCGCTCGCGTCGCGAATCTGATGGACGCCGACCTCATGATCTCGCTCCGCTGCGGCCATTACCGGAACGCGCGCGCCAATGGTGTCGCGTCGTTCTACTTCGGCAACAACGACTCGTACTCGACGATCGGGCGCAACCTCGCCGGCTTCATCCAGCGGGAGATCGCGGCACGCACGCCATTGTCGGACTGCCGGACCCACGAGCGCACATGGGACGTTCTCCGGCTCACCAAGATGCCCGTGGCCCTCATCGACGTCGGTTACATCACGAACCCGAACGACGCTGCAGTGCTTGCTGATTCGGATTGGCGCAACGTCATCGCCGACGCCATCGTGGTGGCGGTGAAGCGACTGTACCTGCTCGATCAGGACGATCGTCCTACGGGCACTTATACTTTCGCGGATCTGCTGGCCGCGGAGAACAGCTCCCGCTGATCCGCTGCGGCCCGGTTCCCACCGGGACCGCCGTCCGCTGCCGACCGGCCAGATCCATCTCGGCCATCACCACCAGTTTCTGCAGCGCACTCTCCACCTCGACCTTCCAGCCGAGCCCTTCGTCGAGCTCCAGTCGGAAACGCGGGAACCTCTGGTGCGACGACACGACGTCGAACCCGGAATCTTTCAGAAACGACGCGTCATTCATACAGTTCGTGCAGAGATCGGCCTGGGGGTCGTCGAGGATCTCACGCGCGACTTCGACGATCGCCTCATCCGACCAGAGCTCGAGATCGTCGGCCACCCCGCCCGCGCTCCCGGCGAGCACAAAGGGATCCGCGCCGGACCCGTTCCGTACCAGACCGAACGATTCGACCGCCCGGACGCCTCGCCGGATCAGGTCGCCCAGCACCGCGTCCAGCAGGATGGTGGCGACTTCGTCGTGGCCGGGCTCGGTACGGATGCTGGTGAGCAGCACGGCGTCGTGGCTGACCGGCGACGTAGGGAAGTGCTGCGACCGCGGAACACGATTGGGCGGCGCGTAGAAGGCTGTACCGATGACAGTGTTCGTGCTCGACTCGATCGCGACCTGCCCGCACGCACCCCAATCGAGGAGAAGACCCGAGATCCACGCCTCCTTGTCGAACTCGCTTTCGTAGGGTTCGAGATCGCCGGGGCCCGGTACCGTGCCGCGGCTTGTCTGCGCCACGGGCTCGACTTCCCAGAAGACGCAATTGCGGGTGTGGCGGGGGAGCGACGCGAAGGATCCCAGTTCCAACCGAGTGACGGACACACTCATGTCGGTGCGCCCCGGTCGAGAATTCCACGGATGCCGAATGTAGCAGCGAAACAACAGCTTTCGCTGTACAAGCGCCCGCTGGCTACGTCAATCGTCACTGTGACATTACTTCCGCGTCTAGGTGGTACCGGAAATCCCGCGTCGAAATTCACTTCTTCGGATCGATGAACTCGACAATGCGTTCCAGGTCGTCGACCGAGCCGAACTCCACCACGATCTTGCCTTTTCTTTTCCCTAGACTGACTGTAACCCTGGTGTCCAGACTGTCGGACAGTCTCTCCGCGAGATCCTGGAGGCCTGGCATCTGCATCGGACGGCGTTTCGGTGCCGACGGAGATTTCGCTTCCGGACCGTCGCCACGATTGGCGAGCGTGACAGCTTCTTCAGTCGCCCGCACCGACAACCCTTCGGCGACGATCCGCGCCGCGAGAGCTTCCTGAGCGTCGCTTCCGGTCTCGAGGGACAGGAGAGCGCGGGCATGGCCGGCCGACAGCACCCCCGCCGCGACCCGGCGTTGCACCGGAATCGGGAGTTTGAGCAACCGGATCATGTTGCTGATCAGCGGGCGAGAACGGCCGAGGCGAGAGGCGAGCTCCTCGTGCGTCACACCGAACTCCTCGAGCAGCTGCTGATAGGCCGCCGCTTCTTCGAGTGGGTTGAGCTGCGCACGGTGGATGTTCTCCAACAACGCATCGCGCAGCATGTCACCGTCAGGCGTCTCCCGCACGATCGCGGGGATGGCCTCGAGCCCTGCCTCCTGGCTTGCCCGCCACCGGCGCTCACCCATGACGATCTGATAGGCGATCCCATCCGCGGTGGGCTGCTTGAGTCGGCGCACCACGATGGGCTGCATCAGCCCGAACTCTCGAATCGAGTGCACGAGCTCCGCCATCGCCTCGTCATCGAAGACGGTTCTGGGCTGACTGGGATTCGGCTGGATCTCCTTCGGGGGCAACTCGCGGTACACCGCGCCCGCCTCTTCCGGGCTGAGAGGTTGCGTCCCGGTCGCCTGCGTAGCGGCAGTCGACGAGGTCTTGACGCCATCATCAGCTGTCGTCGGACCCTTGCCGATGACGACATCCGCTGCGGCGTTGCCGAGGCGCGGGGCGCCCGATTGGTCGTCGGCAGGCCCCGTCGGAATCAGCGCCGCGAGCCCTCGTCCGAGTCCACCCCGGCGCTGAGCGGCGTCTCGTTGACTCATTGGTGCTCCCTTTCGCGATGATGGTCGTGAGTCGGCGTGTCACGTGAACCGAGGCGATACCGGATCACGCCGGCGCCCCCTCGGCAGCCCGCAACGCCAGTTCGCGTGCGGCATCGAGGTAACTCATTGCGCCGCGAGAGCCGGGGTCGTACTCGATGATCGTCATCCCGTAGCCGGGGGCCTCGGACACCTTGACGCTCCGCGGGATGATCGTGCTCAGCACCTTGTCGCCGAAGTGACGCCGCACTTCTTCGGCCACCTGGTCGGCCAGTTTCGTCCTGCCGTCGTACATCGTCAGCACGATCGTGGAGACGTGGAGCTCACGGTTGAGGTGCGCCTGTACGAGTTCGATATTGCGCAGCAGCTGTCCGACGCCCTCGAGTGCGTAATACTCGCACTGGATCGGGATGAGAACCTCACGGGCTGCCACCATCGCGTTGACGGTCAGCAGACCCAGTGATGGGGGACAGTCGATGAACACGTAGTCGATCTGGTACTTGGCAAGCACATCGTCGGCGAGCGCATTACGCAACCGATTCTCGCGGGCCACCAGCGACACGAGTTCGATCTCGGCGCCGGCCAGATCGAGAGTCGCAGGCACGCAGAACAGGCCGCGCTGGCTGGGCGATTCCTGGATCGCTTCCTCGAGGGTCACTTCACCGAGCAACAGCTCGTACACCGATGCGATGTCCTGCGCACGATGATCAATGCCGAGCGCGGTACTGGCGTTGCCCTGGGGGTCGAGATCGACGACCAGAACCCGAAGACCGCGCAGTGCGAGCCCGGCCGCGAGGTTGACGGTCGTCGTGGTCTTCCCGACGCCGCCCTTTTGATTGGCGACGGTCATGATCCGTGTATGCGGCGGTTTGGGTAGTTGCCCCGCACCCCCGGGAGTCAGTACCTGGCTCGCGCGCTCTGCGGCCATAGCGATAGGGGTGTCGGCGAAGGGCTGGCCGTCAACTCCGGGGTGACCCCCTGCCGGGGTTTCACGTGAAACATTCGGGTCTTGATCGACCACGCGTGGACTCCTTTGACCGACCTCGTACGGACTCGCGTCCGTACCGCCGGCGGCTGTAGCTGCCGACCCCACGGTCGCGGAAGCGTCCATTGCAGCACCTTCGGGGGTGCCGACAGAACGCTTCCTATTCTGCGCCCTTCGCGGACTCCACACCAATCCGATCGCCTCCTCAGCGCCGTCCGGAACGGCCACCGCGCGACCGCTCGGTCTTGGTTCCCACGATCACGGTCGTCGGCGTTTCGAGAACGCGATCGCCACACGTGTGAACCGTCAGTTCTGTGATCCCAGAGCGCCCGACCACCGCCCGATCCCGTTCGATCTCTTCGGCTGCTGACGACCCTTTGATCGCGATCATCTGGCCTCCGGGCCGGACCAGGGGAGCGGACCATTTCGCCAATCGTTCGAGCGGCGCGACGGCTCGCGACGTCACCACATCGGCGGGCTCGACGACGGCGCGTACCGCCTTCTCTTCGGCTCGCCCACGGATCACGATCACGTTGTCCAACGAGAGCGCGGCAGCAGCACGGTCCAAGAAGGTGCTGCGTCGGAGTAGCGGTTCGATGAGAGTGATCGAGAGATCCGGGCGTGCAATGGCGAGGGGGATGCCAGGGAGGCCGGCACCGCTGCCGATGTCGACCACGCGCAACCCGTGCGAGATGAGCTCGCCGAGTACGCCGCAGTTGAGAATGTGACGATCCCACAGTCGCGGGACCTCTCGCGGACCCATGAGTCCGTGGTCGATCCCGTCGGTGGCGAGGACGCGCCAGTAGTCCACCGCCAGCGCCACCCGCTCACCGAAGACATCAGTCGCGATGTCTGGCGGAACCGCCAACGCATCAAGATCGTGCTCGTGCCCGGGTTGTGCGTCAGACGGCACTTCGCCTCCGTTCGAGTGGGATACCTAGACAGTGTTTCACGTGAAACCCAACCCTTTGGCAGGTCGGTGCACATCGGGTCCTAGCGCGATGTTTCACGTGAAACATATCGATGTGATTCGACGACAAACCGGCGGAACTGAGCGCAACGTCCCGTCGAACCCGCGATCGACATCTGCGTCGCTTACGCCCCTCGCTTCCTAGTCCGAGAGATCCGCTAGATCTCTGGCCCTGGGGCCAGAAGCACAAGCCGCCAGGCCCAACAAGCGACGAAGAAACGTGGTCGAGGTCGACGAGCCTCGGTAGATTCGCGACGCATCTCGCCAGGACCCTTCGTGACGGCCTCCGCAAGCTCCGACCTCCTCAGGGAGCGGTGGTTCCCTCGTAGCCCACGACGGCCGGTCAGGTCGCAGATACCGAGGAGCGAGCTCGGGAGCGATACCACCTGCTCCCTGAGGAGTGACCTCGCGAGCGTCATCCTGCTCCCTGAGGAACGACTCGCGAGCGGCACCGCCTGCACCCTGAGGAGCGACCTGGCGAGCGGCACCACCCGCTCCCTGAGGAGCGACCTGGCCAGCGGCACCACCCGCTCCCTGAGGAGCGAGCCTGCGAGCGTCACGAAGGGGCTTGGTGGGCCGGGTTGCGAAGACCCTTCGTGACGGCCTCCGCAAGCTCCGGCCTCCTCAGGGAGCAGGGGGTGACGCGCCCTCCGCAAGCTCCGGCCTCCTCAGGGAGCAGGGGGTGACGCGCCCTCCGCAAGCTCCGGACGCTCCTCAGGGCACGGGAGGCGACGCGCCCTCCGCAAGCTCCGGACACTCCGTAGGGGCGGAACTAGACGCGCCCTCCGCAAGCTCCGGACGCCCTCAGGGAGCAGGTCGTTCATTCGGACCAGGGGAGCACGGACTCCGATGTTCACGAGTGTTCTTCCATGGTCCACAACAGTCGCCAGGCTGAAGATAGTGACGTGCGAGCCCTGCGCCACCCAGCTCGCTGAGGTGTGAACGAAGCAGCCTCGAAGGGTCTGATGACGACCCGATCTGGTTGACACTCCGGTGCCGGACAGAAGCGTCACGTGACAATTCGATCGCTCTGTATCCGGAACCGAGCAGCGAGCGGTGTCGTTGGCCAGTGGCGACGCGTGGCGCGGGTATGCCAACCCGCCGGAGAGTCACTGCCGCGGTCCGCGCTGCCAACACCCGGAACTGCCCTAGCGTCACAGCGGCTGCCGAGACTGCAACTCGGCAGCCGCTCGACCCGGGCCGGACAATGAACGGCTTTGGGCTCTCTCGTCGCGTCCGACACGTGGCCATCCACCGCGCTACGAGGACGTCCACGGTGCGAGTTGGCGCTACCGCCATGTGCAGCAACGTCGCCGACTGAGTCGGCCAGCGGGCGCGGGGGATCGAGGCATCCGAAGGTGACGGTTACGCAGTCCGCCGGCGACATCCCGGGACGTTCCACCGCAACCCGAGATGCAAGGGGCGGCCGTCGACTCGATCGTTCGACAGCACCCCGGCGCGCATCCGTTCCGCTGGCCGCCTCCACGGACAAGGCTCGTGTTTCACGTGAAACAACAACCGTGTAAGTAGCCCACAGCGCGCAACGCCGACGAAGAGCCACCCGCTATCGCGGCACACAACCCAAGCAGTACCCGGAGACGAAGCAGGCCCCGACCGAGACGGTCGGGGCCTGTTCACCTCCGTGGGGGAGGGGAGTACTTGCTACGAGGGGAGGACCACCACGCGACGTTTCGGCTCTGCACCCTCGCTCTCGCTGACGACGCCGTCGACGACCGCGACCGCGTCGTGCACGATCTTCCGCTCGAACGGCGTCATCGGATCCAGCGCTTCGCGCTCGCCGGACGACAGAACCCGCTCGGCGACCTCACGACCGAGGCGTGCCAGCCGATCGCGGCGATCAGCCCGCCAGCGGGCGATGTCGAGCATCAGGCGGCTGCGTTCACCTGTCGCCTGCTGGACCGCAAGGCGGGTCAGCTCCTGGAGCGCGTCGAGGACCTCGCCCTTGCGCCCGACGAGCTTCGTCAGGTCGTCGCCGCCATCGATGCTGACGACTGCTCGGTCGCCATCCACATCCAGGTCGATGTCGCCATCGAAGTCGAGGACGTCGAGCAACTGCTCGAGGTAGTCGCCGGCGATCTCGCCTTCTTCGACCAGACGGTCTTCGTCGTCTTCGTCCTCATCCGAGTCGTCGTCATCGGTCTCGTCGTCGACGTCGGTCGCGGCCGCCTCGTCATCGTCGGCGTCGCTATCCGCCGCTTCCGTGACGGCGTTGTCCGCCACCGCACCGTCGTCGCCGACAGCCGACGAAGACGTATCGGCCTGGTCCTCGGTCTGGGGTCCCGCCGTGGTCTCGGCGTCCGTACCGGCTTGAGTTGCAGTCTCTGCTGTCATCTCATTCACCTAACTTCTGTGCTTCATCGAACAAGTCTGGGGCGGTCATCGTTTGCCACCGCGTTTGTTTCCGCGTTTGGCTGTCGAACGGCTTCCGCGGTTGTGGTTCTGCTTCTTGCCCGGTGCGGCGCCGGCGCCGGGGCGTGTGGGCTTCTGACCCGGCTTGGGTTTGGCTCCCGCCCCGGTGTCCGCTGCGGCGGTCGTCGACTCGTCGGGCGATGCATCTGCGTCGACACCGTCGGTCCCGGCCTTGTCCGACGATCCGTCCTTCGAGAGGTAGACGTTCGTCGAGTCGGCGCCGTTGGTGTTCGTCGCGGCGGGCTTCTTCTTTCGGTCGGGTCGCGCGCCCGGCTTCGGCGCATTGGCCTTCAGCTTCTCCTGCTTGAGGAGCTTGGCCTCTTCCTCTTCCTTGGCGATGTGCCCGAAGACGATGTGCTGCTGACCGTAGGTCCAGATGTTGTTGCTCATCCAGTACAGGAGGATGGCGACCGGGAAGAACGGACCGGTCACGAGGATGCCGATCGGGAAGACGTACAGCGCGAGGTTGTTCATCATCCGGGTCTGCGGATTCTCCAGCGCCGCTTCGGGCTGACGGGCAACCGACGCACGCGAGTTCAGGTGCGTCGCGATGGAGGCGACGATCATCATGGGGATGACGACGAACGCGATCTGCGGGCGCGTGAAGTCGATGGGGGAGCCGGGCTCGACGAAGGCCTGGAACTCGGTCGCCGGCTCGACGAGGTAGGACGACAGCGGGACACCGAAGAGGCGGGCGTCGAGGAAGTTCTGCACCTGTTCGGCGCTGAACACGTAGTTGCCCTGGGACCGGGTCTCTGCCGCACTCATGCCGAGCTGACCCATGCCGGTGCCCATACGGTTGAACGAGCGCAGCACGTGGAACAGACCGATGAAGACCGGGATCTGGAGCAGCATCGGCAGGCAGCCGAGCATCGGGTTGAACCCGTGCTCCTTCTGCAGCTTCTGCATCTCCTCGGTCATCTTGACCCGATCCTTGGCGTACTTCTTACGGATCGCCTGGAGCTGCGGGTTGATCTCCTGCATCTTCTTCGTGGTGCGGATCTGCTTCACGAAGGGCTTGTAGAGAATCGCACGCAGGGTGAACACGAGGAACACCACCGACAGGGCCCAGGCGATGCCGTCGCCACCGGGGGAGTTCGGTGTGACATGGCTGAAGAGCCAATGCCAGACCCACATGATCCCGGAGACCGGGTAATAGATGAAGTCGAGCACGGGTCAGTTACCCCTCACTTGTTGTACTCACAGAGCACGCGTCTCGCCGGACGCGTGCTGATGGTTTCGAGGTCGGTGTGTGCCGGTCGCCGAGCGCCACAGGTCGCGGCACAGTTCGCCGAAGCCGCGTTCGGGAACCGGGTCGTAACCGGGTTTGTGCCAGGGCCCGCACTTCGCGAGCCGGATGACCGACAGCACCGAGCCGTAGAGGAAGCCGTGCCGGTCCAGTGCCTCGACCGCATATCCCGAGCAGGTGGGTTCGAACCGGCAGGACGGCAGACGCATCGGCGACACCCAGGTGCGGTACAGCTCGATGAGGAAGATGACGGTGCGGCGGGGGAGGAGGCGGAGTCCGCGCCACAGGCGCGCGCCGGTTCCGCTCGAGGCCGCGTGCGGAGTCGTCGAATCCGCCTCGGTCTCAAGTGACGGCGTGGTGTCGGTGTTGCCCATCACCGCGGTCCCGCTCCGTCGGCCGACGCCGCGACGGCCTCGGACAGGGCGAGGACACGACGACTGGTGAACGCGTCGCGGAGCTGGTCGGCGAGCTCGTCGCTGGATCGCTCGGCCGCGCTTCGGCGGGCACGGACGACCACATAGGTCTCGTCGGGAAGCAGATGCGATGCGCCGGCGAATGCCGCGCGCAGTCGGCGGGCGACGAGATGGCGCGTCACCGCATTGCCGACGGATTTGCTGACCACGAGACCGAACCAGGGACCACCGGACATCGCCACGTCCCGTCGAAGGCCGCGGGGGTCGGGCCATTCACGACCGACCACCGCGAGATGGACGACGAAGTCACGACTCTTCACCCGCGCACCGGACTTGAGGGTGCGAGAGAAGTCGGATCCCCGTGAGATCCGATGAAGGGGCGCAGTCATCGAACAGCTGACCGGGCCCCGTGCGGGACCCGGTGAGAGCCGACGATCAGGCGGTGAGCTTCGCGCGGCCCTTGGAACGACGGCCGCTGACGATCGCGCGTCCGGCGCGGGTCCGCATGCGCAGACGGAATCCGTGCACGCGCGCGCGACGACGGTTGTTCGGCTGGAAAGTACGCTTGCCCTTGGCCACGGTGACTCCTTGTGCTCCCTGTGGGCACGCCGGTTACCCGGGCATGACCCACATGTTGTCGTTGGTCTGTTGATCCAGGACGGTGCCGAACTGGTGTCGGTGATGACTCGGCGAACACGGAAGTTCGCCGCGCAAATCCGCAACCTGGATGACCAGTCGAGACTACTGACACCGGGCGTCCAAATCAAACGGCGACGTCCGTTCTCCGGGACCGTTCGCGACCAGTGTGTTCTGGGCCACGAAAGCAAGATTGTCAGCAGAATCGAGTCAAACGTCCCGATCGCTTTGTGGCCCTCCCCGACCTCTGTTACGTTCACTCACAGCGTCGGCCACCCCTCCCGTCGAGGTAGATCCTCGAGGACCTGGCTCCGACCGAAGTCCCCAGTTCGTCACCTTTGTACACAGGTGTGGATAACCCTGTGGAGAGACGGGGACTCCGGCGCAGATGCCACCGCTCTCGTGAACGCTGGTAGTTTTCCGGACCAGGAGGCCAGCCCCGTGACTTCAGACCGAGACACTTTCGGCGAGGTGTGGCAACAGGTCGTCGCCGAACTCAACGACGACGAAGCCGCACGCGACCACGAACCACTGACACGCCAGCAGAAGGCGTGGCTGTCACTGGTTCGACCCCTGACCCTCACCGAAGGCTTCGCCCTGCTGACCGTGCCGACGGCGCTGGTCCAGGAACAGATCGAGCGCAATCTCCGCGAGACCATCCGCTCGGTCCTCAGCCGCCACCTCGACGAACCCGTCGATCTCGGCGTCCGTATCGCCACCCCGCGTAACGACGAGCCGGTGGCGGAAACACCCGTTCCCGACGTACGGCCCATCGCCGGAGCGGCCGCAGCGGTCGACTACACGGCCGCCCCCGTCGGCGCGGGCCGCGCGCCGTCCCCGATGCCGGAGTCGACGCGCCCGTCCGGCGACTGGGCGTCGTACTTCGCCGAGCGGCCCACCTCGACGCCGCCGGCCACCGGCGCAAACCTCAACCCCAAGTACACCTTTGACACCTTCGTCATCGGCGCGTCGAACCGTTTCGCGCACGCCTCGGCGGTGGCGGTCTCGGAAGCCCCCGCCCGGGCCTACAACCCACTGTTCATCTGGGGAGAGTCCGGACTCGGCAAGACGCACCTGCTGCACGCCGCGGGCCATTACGCGCAGCGCCTCTTCCCGGGCATGCGGGTCAAGTACGTGTCCACCGAGGAATTCACCAACGACTTCATCAACTCGCTCCGCGACGACCGGCGGGTGGCGTTCAAGCGCCGGTATCGCGACGTCGATGTGCTGCTGGTCGATGACATCCAGTTCCTCGTGGGCAAAGAAGGTATCCAGGAAGAGTTCTTCCACACCTTCAACACCCTGCACAACGCGAGCAAGCAGATCGTCATCTCCTCTGACCGGCCGCCGAAACAGCTTGCGACACTGGAAGATCGGCTCCGTACACGGTTCGAGTGGGGCTTGATCACCGATGTCCAGCCGCCCGATCTGGAGACCCGGATCGCGATTCTGCGCAAGAAGGCGCAGATGGACAACATCGCGGTTCCCGACGATGTACTCGAACTCATCGCGTCGAAGATCGAGCGCAACATCCGTGAACTCGAGGGTGCACTCATCCGCGTGACGGCGTTCGCGTCGCTCAACGACGCTGCTCTCGACAAGTCCCTGGCCGACGTCGTCTTGCAGGCCCTGCTGCCCAACTCGGGGACCCTGGAGGTCAGCGCGGCGAGCATCCTCGCGATCACCGCCGAGTACTTCGACATCTCTGTCGAGGAACTACGAGGTCCCGGTAAGACACGGTCGATCGCCCAGGCCCGCCAGATCTCCATGTACCTGTGTCGTGAGCTCACCGACCTCTCGCTGCCGAAGATCGGCGAGACCTTCGACCGCGATCACACGACGGTCATGTACGCCGAACGGAAGATCCGCAAGGAGATGGCCGAGCGCCGCCGGGTGTACGACCATGTCCAGGAACTTACCGCCCGCATCAAGCAGCGCGCCGTGGGCTGACACGCTCACACCTACAGCTCTCCGCACCCCCGAGGCCACGACGGCCCGGGGGTGCGGTCGTCCGGGGGTGTTCCGCCGCCCGCAGTGGCATCCGATGGCGACTGCGATGGCCCCTCCGAATGCCAAGTCTGGTCCTCGGGTCGAGAGTCTTCGACGCCGTGGACCGCCTTCCCGCAGTAGGATTCGGCCGACATCGACGCTGCTCACGATCGATCACCAGCTGTGCACAATCCTTGGGATAACCGGGGTCGGCATGTGCATCGCCGGTGGACGCCGCGCGAACAACATGAGAACTCCACATCCCCGGACGGATCCGCTCGACGTTGCTCCACCGGTCATGCACACGTCCACACCCGCCCGGACTGGCCCGATGTCATGGTTGTCCACAGATTGCACAACTCCTATTACTGAGATGGATCCCTCTAGAAAGAGATTCTTTTGTAAGAAGGTCTGTGCACAGACCGTCGCCGATCGGGTCGCCCGCGGCCGGCTCCGACGACGGTCTGACTTGGCCCCAACCACTCCGGCTCGGGCGGCGGCGTTCTACAGTGGGATTCCCGGATGCGGGATCCCACTCCAGGCCGGCCGACCCACTGCGGCGCCGACCCGGCGATCCAGGCGGGAACGAGAACGAGAGAAGGGCAACCTCCCAGCATGAAGTTTCGTGTCGCGCGTGACGAGTTCGCTGATTCCGTCGCCTGGGTGGCCCGCAGTCTCCCGTCTCGTCCGCCCGTCCCGGTTCTCGGCTGTGTGGTGCTCAACGTCGGCGAAACGGGCCTGACCGTCTCGGGTTTCGACTACGAGGTCTCGGCCCAGGAAAATCTGGGCGCGGAGGTCGCCGAGCCCGGACAGGTCCTGGTCTCCGGTCGGCTCCTCGCCGACATCACCAAGGCCCTGCCGAACAAGCCGGTCGACGTGACCCTCGACGGCGCACGCGTCGCGATCACCTGTGGCAGCGCGAAGTTCTCGCTCCCGACGATGCCGGTCGAGGACTACCCGCAGTTGCCCGACGTGCCCTCCGTCACCGGAACGATCCCGTCGCAGCTCTTCGCCGAGGCGATCTCGCAGGTGGCCGTGGCGGCCGGCAAGGACGACACCCTGCCCATGCTCACCGGTGTCCGCGTCGAGATCGAGGGCAACTCCGTCGTCCTCGCCGCGACCGACCGTTTCCGGCTCGCTGTGCGTGAATTGCAGTGGGAGCCTTCCGATCCCGACACCAAGGGAGCCGTCCTGGTGCCCGCCAAGACGCTCTCGGAGAGCGCCAAGACCGCAGGTGCCGAGGGCACCGGCGTCGTCTCGCTGGCGTTCGGTGGTGGCGCGGCCATCGGATCCGACGGCATCCTCGGCATCCTCGGCGAGACCAAGAAGACCACCACCCGCCTGCTCGACGCGGAGTTCCCGAAGTTCCGTCAGCTGCTCCCGGCCAGCCACACCGCCGTCGCCACCATCGACAGCGGCCCGCTGATCGAGGCGATCCGCCGTGTGGCCCTGGTCGCCGAGCGCGGCGCGCAGGTCCGGATGGAGTTCTCCGAGGGATCCGTGCTGCTCACCGCGGGCGGCGACGAGGCCGGCAAGGCCGAGGAAGAGCTGCCCGTGTCGTTCCAGGGTGAGCCCCTCACGATCGCGTTCAACCCCGGGTACCTGCAGGACGGATTATCGGCGATCAACGCCGACGCGGTGGACTTCGGATTCACCACCCCCAGCCGGCCTGCCGTGCTCCGTCCGGCCAGCGGAGAGGATCCGGTCGCGGACGAGTCCGGCGCCTTCGTCGCTCCCGAGAGCGCATTCAGCTACCTGTTGATGCCCGTCCGCCTCCCGGGCTGACGGCCGCCACGGCCTCACCGTCCTCAGGATCGACGCCGACTCGTGTTCGTCCGTGAGCTGCATCTGCGCGATTTCCGATCGTGGCGGGCCGTCGACCTCGATCTGGTACCCGGGCCGACGGTCTTCACCGGCCGCAACGGCTTCGGCAAGACCAATCTGCTCGAGGCGCTGTTCTATCTGTCGACGCTGCGCTCACACCGGGTGAGTTCCGATGCACCGCTCGTACACGCGGGATCGGCGTCGGCGTCGGTGACCGCGACGGTCGAGAACGACGGCCGTGAGCTGACCGCCGAGCTGCGGATCAATGCCGAGGGCGCGAACAAGGCGACGATCAACCGCAGCCCGGCGCGGCGGCCCCGCGACCTGCTCGGCATCCTCCGTACGGTGCTGTTCGCGCCGGAGGACCTGTCCCTGGTGCGTGGTGACCCGAGCGACCGACGACGCTTCGTCGACGAGCTCGTCGCGCAGCGGGGTCCCCGTTTCGCCGCCGCCCGCGCGGACTACGACCGGGTCCTGCGTCAGCGGTCGGCCTTGCTCAAGACTGCCGCCGCGGCGCTGAGACGTGGTGGGCAACAGGCAGATTCGGTGGTCAGCACGCTCGATGTCTGGGACGGTCAGCTCGCGGATCTCGGCGGTCAGGTGATCGCCGCACGGTTGTCGGTGCTCGCCGAGCTCGAGCCGCACTTCACCGGCTCGTATGCGTCGATCGCGCCGCATTCACGGCCGGCCGTGCTCCGGTATCGTCCCGCCGGCGGTGTGGAGATCGAGGAACACACACCCGAGGCGATCGCCGACGTGCTGGCACTACGCCTGACGGAGTTGCGCGACAAGGAGATCGAGCGGGGCCTGTGTCTCGTCGGTCCGCATCGCGACGACATCGACATCGTCCTCGGCAGCGATATCGCGAAAGGCTTTGCCTCGCACGGGGAATCCTGGTCGTTGGCGCTGGCTCTGCGCCTCGGCTCGGTCGAGCTCACCCGCGCCGAAGGTGTCGAGCCGGTGATCATGCTCGATGACGTGTTCGCCGAACTCGACGCCAAGCGGCGCGCGCAACTCGTCGATTTCACCGCCGACGCCGAGCAACTCCTCATCACCGCCGCCGTCGCCGAGGACATCCCCGGGCGGATCGGTGGCCGGCGGATCGGCGTCGATGTGGTCGACGACGATGCGGGCCGCCGGTCGCACATCGTCGACTCTGCGCTCGACGATGTGACGGCAGCGGGGGAGGAAGCCCATGAGTGACGATCGCCCGTCCGGGTCCCCGGATCCTGCCGACCCCGCACCACGGCCGACACCGCCCGGCGAACTCGGCGGGTACGAGCGTGCCCGCAAGGCGCTCGAGGAGGCCCGGGCCCAGGCCCGCGCCGCGGGTAAGTCGGTCGGCCGGGGCCGGGCGTCGCCCGTCCGTCGGGTCCCGCGCGGATCCCAGGGGCGTCGACGCTGGTCCGGCTCCGGTCCGGATCCGCGGGATCCGCAGCCCGTCGGCCGGCTCGTCGGAGGTCTGGCGAAGGATCGCGGGTGGCAGGAGAAGATCGGCGAAGGCACCCTGTTCGGGATGTGGGAACAGATCGTGGGTTCGGACATCGCGGCTCATGCGAAGCCGGTTGCGTTGCGCGACAACGTCCTCCACGTGCAGGCCGAGTCGACGGCGTGGGCGACGCAACTTCGCTACATCCAATCCCAGATCCTCGCCAAGATCGCGGCCGCCATCGGCAACGGCCAGGTCACCTCGTTGCGGATCAGCGGTCCGAAGGGCCCGTCGTGGCGTAAGGGTGAACGGCATGTGCGCGGGCGAGGCCCACGCGACACCTACGGCTGACGCGCCGCTAGCAGACTCGACCGCACTTTACTAGTTGCAGAGCCTCGTGGGCCGTTTTCCATCCCCAAGCCACGATCGAACCGGGATCGAGGCAAAAAAATCGTTCTGAGGGCCTGTTAGCGGCCCCGGATGCGCGTTCCAGGGCGAGTCAGGCAGTACACTGTGGAGAGTTGTCCCGACAGGGGTGCACAACAGCAGACAGACAGCGCCTCCAGGCTACCCGGATGTACCCACCGGGTATTCCTGTGCGCGCAACCGCCGTGTGCCCCGTCGAGAAGGATCGACGACGGATCCGGAGACCACCTGATCCGTCGATGAGCAGAACAGGAGCGGACGCACCTCGTGGCCGACACCAACGACACCGGACCGAAGAAGAACAAGAAGAAGCCGTCAGAGTATGGCGCCGATTCGATCAACATCCTCGAAGGTCTGGAAGCCGTCCGCAAACGGCCCGGCATGTACATCGGATCCACCGGTGAGCGAGGGCTGCACCACCTGATCTGGGAGGTCGTCGACAACTCGGTCGACGAGGCGATGGCCGGCTTCGCCTCGCGCGTCGACGTGACCCTCCTGGCCGACGGCGGTGTCCAGGTCGTCGACGACGGCCGCGGCATCCCGACCGGCATGCACCGCACGGGCGTGCCGACGGTCGAGGTCGTCATGACCCAGCTGCACGCCGGCGGCAAGTTCGACTCCGACGCCTATGCGGTGTCCGGTGGTCTGCACGGCGTCGGCATCTCGGTGGTCAACGCGTTGTCCACCAAGGTGGAGCTGGAGATCCAGAACGACGGATTCAACTGGGAGCAGACCTACACCTACGCGACACCCGGCGCCCTCGAGAAGGGGACCCCGACGCGCAAGACCGGCACCACGGTGCGGTTCTGGCCGGACCCCGAGATCTTCACCGAGACCACCCGATTCAACGCCGAGACCGTGGCGCGTCGTCTGCAGGAGATGGCCTTCTTGAACAAGGGGCTCACCATCACGCTGACCGATCAGCGTCCGCAGGCCATCGAGCCGCCGGGTGACGCCGACGGTGACGAGGAGAGCGGCACCACCGAGGCCGCCGAGGTGGTGAAGTCCGAGGAAGAGAAGGCCGCCGCCGCGGCCAAGCCGAAGACCCGTACCTATCACTACCCCGACGGGCTCGTCGACTACATCAAGCACCTCAACCGGACCAAGCAGTCGATCCACACCACCGTCGTCGGCTTCACCGGCCAGGGCACCGGCCACGAGGTCGAGGTCGCGATGCAGTGGAATGCAGGCTATTCCGAGTCGGTCCACACCTTCGCCAACACCATCAACACCCACGAGGGCGGTACCCACGAAGAGGGATTCCGCGCCGCGCTGACCCTCACCGTGAACAAGTACGCGGTGGACAAGAAGCTCATCAAGGACAAGAAGGAAGACCGCCTCTCGGGTGACGACATCCGCGAGGGCCTCGCCGCGGTGATCTCGGTGAAGGTCGGGGATCCGCAGTTCGAGGGTCAGACCAAGACCAAGTTGGGCAACACCGAGGTCAAGGGATTCGTCCAGCGCGTGTGCAGTGAGCACCTCGGGCACTGGCTGGAGGCCAACCCGGCCGAGGCGAAGACGATCATCAAGAAGATCGTCGAGTCGCAGCGGGCCCGGATGGCAGCGCGCAATGCCCGCGATCTGGTGCGCCGCAAGACCGCCACCGACATCGGTGGTCTCCCCGGCAAGCTCGCCGACTGCCGCAGCAACGATCCGAGCAAGTGCGAGGTCTACATCGTGGAGGGCGACTCGGCCGGCGGCAGCGCCAAGTCGGGCCGTGACTCGATGTACCAGGCGATCCTGCCGTTGCGCGGCAAGATCATCAACGTCGAGAAGGCGCGAATCGACCGGGTACTCAAGAACACCGAGGTCCAGTCGATCATCACCGCGTTCGGCACGGGCATCCACGACGAGTTCGACATCAGCAAGCTCCGCTATCACAAGATCGTGCTGATGGCCGACGCCGACGTCGATGGTCAGCACATCTCGACCCTCCTGCTCACCTTGCTGTTCCGCTTCATGCGGCCGCTCATCGAGCACGGTCACGTGTTTCTCGCGATGCCGCCGCTGTACAAGCTCAAGTGGCAGAAGTCGGCTCCGGAGTTCGCCTATTCCGACCGCGAGCGGGACGGACTGCTCGAGGCCGGTCGTGCGGCGGGCAAGAAGATCAACACCGACGACGGCATCCAGCGGTACAAGGGTCTCGGTGAGATGAACGCCAAGGAACTGTGGGAGACCACGATGGACCCGGCCGTGCGTGTCCTGCGTCAGGTCACCCTCGACGACGCCGCGGCCGCCGACGAACTGTTCTCCATCCTGATGGGTGAGGACGTCGCCGCCCGACGCAGCTTCATCGCCCGCAACGCGAAAGACGTTCGCTTCCTCGATGTCTGATCGCGGGTTCCTGCGATTCCGCTCCGATCGGAGAAAGTACACACATGACTGACACCACCCTGCCGCCCGCCGGCGGTGAAGGCGATCGCATTGAGCCCGTCGATCTCGGGCAGGAGATGCAGAAGAGCTACATCGACTACGCGATGAGCGTCATCGTGGGCCGTGCGCTCCCCGAGGTCCGCGACGGTCTCAAGCCGGTGCACCGCCGCCTCCTCTACGCGTCTTTCGACGCCGGGTTCCGCCCGGACCGCAGCTATGTCAAATCGGCGAAACCCGTTGCGGAGACGATGGGTAACTACCATCCGCACGGCGACACCGCGATCTACGACGCCCTGGTGCGCCTCGCCCAGCCGTGGTCGATGCGGTACCCGCTCATCGACGGTCAGGGCAACTTCGGCTCGCGGGGCAACGACGGTGCCGCGGCGATGCGTTACACCGAGGCCCGGCTCACCCCGCTGGCCATGGAGATGCTGCGCGACATCGGCGAGGAGACAGTCGATTTCGTCCCCAACTACGACGGCAAGACGAATGAACCGACGGTCCTGCCGTCGCGTATCCCGAACCTGCTGATCAATGGTTCCGGCGGTATCGCCGTCGGTATGGCGACGAACATGCCCCCGCACAACCTCAACGAGGTTGCCGATGCGGTGTTCTGGGCGCTGGAGAACCACGACGCCGACGACGAGACCACCCTCGCCGCGTGCATGGAGTGCATCAAGGGACCCGACTTCCCCACGGCCGGACTGATCGTCGGCAGCCAGGGGATCAAGGACGCCTACACCACCGGGCGCGGCAGCATCCGGATGCGCAGTGTCGTCGACATCGAGGAGAACAAGGGATCCACCACGCTGGTGGTCACCGAGTTGCCCTACCAGGTCAACCCGGACAACCTGATCCAATCGATCGCCGAGCAGGTCAACGAGGGAAAGCTGAAGGGCATCAGCCGGATCGAGGATCAGTCCTCGGACCGCGTCGGCATGCGGATCGTGGTGACGCTGCGTCGCGACGCCGTCGCGAAGGTCGTCCTGAACAACCTGTACAAGCACAGCCAGTTGCAGACCAGCTTCGGTGCGAACATGCTGTCCATCGTCGACGGCGTGCCCCGCACGCTGCGTCTGGACCAGATGATCCGCTACTACGTGGCGCATCAGATCGACGTCATCGTGCGACGGACGCGGTACCGGTTGCGCAAGGCCGAGGAGCGCGCCCACATCCTGCGTGGTCTGGTGAAAGCCCTTGACGCGCTTGACGAAGTGATCGCGCTGATCCGCCGCTCGGCCAACACCGAGACCGCGCGTACCGGCCTGATCGACCTCCTCGACATCGACGAGATCCAGGCCGATGCGATCCTCGCGATGCAGTTGCGCCGTCTGTCGGCCCTGGAACGCCAGAAGATCGTCGACGAACTCGCCGAGATTGAACTCGAGATCGCCGATTACAAGGACATCCTCGACCGGCCCGAGCGTCAGCGCGCCATCGTGCGCGACGAGCTCAAGGAGGTCGTCGAGAAGTACGGTGACGAGCGTCGGACCAAGATCATCGCGGCCGACGGCGATGTGAGCGACGAGGATCTGATCGCTCGCGAGGACGTCGTGGTCACGATCACCGAGACCGGATACGCCAAGCGCACGAAGACCGACCTGTACCGCAGCCAGCGTCGCGGCGGCAAGGGTGTGCAGGGTGCCGGGCTCAAGCAGGACGACATCGTCAAGCACTTCTTCGTGTGCTCGACCCACGACTGGATCCTGTTCTTCACCACCAAGGGTCGCGTCTACCGCGCCAAGGCCTACGAGCTGCCCGAGGCGAACCGCACCGCCCGTGGTCAGCATGTCGCCAACCTCCTGGCCTTCCAGCCGGAGGAGCGGATCGCCCAGGTCATCCAGCTGAAGACCTACGAGGATGCGCCGTATCTGGTGCTCGCCACCCGCAACGGCCTGGTGAAGAAGTCGCGACTGGTCGACTTCGACTCCAACCGCTCCGGCGGCATCGCGGCGATCAACCTGCGTGGCGAGGACGAGTTGGTCGGCGCCCAATTGTGCAGCGCCGACGACGATCTGCTCCTGGTGTCGCAGAAGGGACAGTCGATCCGGTTCCACGCCGACGACGAAGCCCTGCGGCCGATGGGCCGGCAGACCTCCGGCGTCCAGGGCATGCGGTTCAACACCGACGACACGCTGTTGTCACTGAACGTCGTCCGCGAGGGCACCTACCTGCTGGTCGCCACGTCCGGCGGGTACGCCAAGCGGACCGGTATGGACGACTACCCGGTGCAGGGTCGCGGCGGCAAGGGTGTGCTGACGATCGCCCACGATCGTCGACGCGGTGAGCTGATCGGCGCGCTCATCGTCGACGACGACTCCGAGCTCTACGCCATCACCTCGGGGGGCGGAGTCATCCGCACCACGGCGAAATCGGTGCGCAAGGCCGGACGCCAGACCAAGGGTGTCCGTCTGATGAACATCGACGAGGGCACCACGGTCATCGCCATCGCCCGCAACGCCGACGAGCCGGACGAGACAGAGGTCTCTTCCTAGGCGTTAGGGTGAAGGCCACTGTTGCTCGACCCGTCGCGAGTCGACGGGTCGGGAACGGTGGGTTCGGACCCGGCGCCGAGCGAGCAACGTCAGGAACGCCTGAGTGAGGGAATGTCTGTGAGCACACCGAACGAGCCGCATCAGGACCAGAACGGGCGCCCCGCCGGGGGACCGGCGGGACCCGGAACGGGAACCCCGACCGGGGGACTGGTGCCGCCGTGGCAGCGGGGGCCGGTCGACGATCCGTCGGCCGCCCCGACCGAGACGTTCAACCGCGACGCCGCTCAGCGTCCGAGCACCGGCGAGGGCCCAGCCGGCCCGCCGCTGAACAACCCGGGCGGCCCGCCGCCGCGTGGCGTCGTGACGAACAGCGGCACCGCTGCCGCCAGCATGAGTGGCCAGCAGGCCCCGGTGACCAAGCTGGAGAGTCCGCGTCGATCGGGTACGGCGACGGCGACCGAGGAACCCGGCTTCGTCGAGTCACCCACCAGCACGATCGACCGCGGACACCTTCCGGAGAACGATCTGCCCGACCTCGATCAGATCCACCACACGGCGGACCTGAAGCGACCCGAGACGGCACAGGCGCCGGGATCCAAGCCCTCCGCACCGCGGTCGGCGCCTCGCCAGGTACTCGCCGCCGGGACCGCGCTGCGCGCCTCGGTGCAGGTGCGTCGGATCGACCCGTGGGCGACGTTCAAGGTTGCGGCCGTGCTGTCGGTGGTCGGGTTTTTCATCTGGATGATTTCCGTCGCCGTGCTGTACCTCATCCTCGACGGCATGGGCGTGTGGGATCAGGTGAACAACAGCTTCGGAACGCTCATGGCGGAGGAATCGGCCGCGAGTAACGACGTGATCGGGGCGGGCACCGTCTTCGGCGCCGCGGCGCTTCTGGGCGCCATCAACGCGATCCTGCTGACCGCGCTCGCGACGATCGGCAGCTACATCTACAACATCTGTGCCGACCTCGTCGGCGGCGCCGAGGTGACTCTCGCCGACCTCGATTGAGTGAGCGCCTGACCAGCCGTTTTGTTTGTTGGGGCATCGGTCGGGTAATCTCACTCCTCGGTTCAAGGGCCTATAGCTCAGGCGGTTAGAGCGCTTCGCTGATAACGAAGAGGTCGGAGGTTCAAGTCCTCCTAGGCCCACTGCGACAGATGTTTTCGGACATCGGAATCTCGCATCCCGCCGAACCGATCGGGACGGCACGGGGCCTTAGCTCAGTTGGTAGAGCGCTGCCTTTGCAAGGCAGATGTCAGGAGTTCGAATCTCCTAGGCTCCACCACTTCACCTCGAAGGCGACGAAGCGGCTCGACGAGCCCTCGTCGCCTTTCGTGTTTCCGCGGCCGGGTGTGCCAGCCCCGACCCCAGGTGCGACGCGTACGCGAGGATCACCGTTGAACGAGACGGCTGTCCGCGAGGATGGTCCTCGGCAGTCGGTATCGACGAACTGGGTGAGGATGAACGAATCGAACGAGCACGCGAACCCACGGGTCCTCCTTCTCGGTGGGCGGGGTGCGGTGGGCACCGTCGTTGCCCGCGAACTCGAGCAGGACGGTCACGTCGTGACCGTGACGAGCCGCACGGCGAGCGGGGACGCCCGGATCGATCTGCGCGGCGACCTCGCGACCCTGCGCGACCTCGCTGCCGAACACGATGTCGTCGTCAACGCCTCCGGCATCGAACGCCCGGAGCTGGGAGCCGCGACCGGGCAGACGCCGCTGGTCGACATCTCGGCCTCCGGCGCCTATCTCGACCGACTACGTGCCACGGCCACCGGGCCCGTCGTCCTGGGGGCAGGGTTGGCACCGGGCCTCAGCACCATCCTGACCGCCGCACTCGACTCGCGCCCGGACGACGACCTCGATGTGCTCGTGATGCTGGGGGCCGGGGAGAAGCACGGTCCCGCCGCGGTCGCGTGGACCGTCGGGCTGGTCGGCACCAACGTCCACCGCCCGCCGGAGAATCGGCCGGTGCGGAATCTCCGGGACAGCCGGCAAGCGACCGGACCCGACGGCCGGACCCGGCGCTACCTACGAGCGGACTTCCCCGACCATGTCCTCCTTGGCGACAGACCCGGCGTGGTCCGGTCGTATCTCACCCTCAGTTCGGGGCCGATGACCGCGGCCCTCGGGCTCGTCGGACGGATACCCGCACTGCGAAGCACCCTGACGTGGGCACCCGCCCTCGGCTCGGACGGGTGGCATGTCCTCGCCGAGAATCGGCGCACCGGTGAGCGTCGGCACGCCTCGGGCGCCGGTCAGTCCGAGGCGACGGGCCGGTTGACCGCACTGGCTGCGTCGCGAGCGGCGGCGCAACTCCGCAGCAGCACCAGGACCGTGACGATGGCCGATCTCGTGGCGGCCGACGAGGCGCTCGCGGTGCTGAGCTAGGTCCGTGCCTACGTCGCGGCGTATTCCACGAACGACACCCCGGTGTCGAAGTCGTGTGCGCTGACGCGTCGAAACCTCCTGGGCGCGTACCGGCCGGGCGCCATCAGCGGAATGCCGCTCCCGAACATCACCGGCTGACGCTTGAGGACAAACCGGTCGATCTCGTCGGCCAGTTGAGTCGCGAGATCGCCGCCTCCGCAGAGCCAGATGTCTTTTCCCTTGCGCTGTTTGAGCTCACGCACCACCTCGACCGGGTCGCGATCCGTGAACGTCACGCCGTCCACCGGGTCGCGTCGACGATGGGTGAAGACGTACTGGTCGAGGTGGCGATACGGACTCGTCACCTCTGGCAACCCGGCGGCATAGGTACCGGCTCCCATCAGGACGGTGTCGAAAATCCCTGTGCTCTGGTCGATCCCGAGTGCGGCGGCGTAGTCCGTCGGGATGGTGTCGGCGAACCGCTCGTTGATGCCGTCCATGTGATCGCCCTCCATCAGAAAGGCGTCGAACTGGCCGTCCGGTCCGGCGATGTACCCGTCGAGACTCACGGCCACGTAGTACACGAGTTCACGCATGCTGATCCCCAATCACTTCAGATGTAGTGGTTGAGAAACTACAGCACATGTAGTGGTTGCGCTATCGTTTTCTCATGGCCCGTAACGACGACCGTCGACGCGCCCTGGCCGATGCGGGTCTAGAAGTGCTCGCCGACGCCGGCGCGCGTGGACTCACCCACCGCGCGGTGGACCGTGCCGCCGGCGTGCCCCTCGGTACGACGACGAACTACTTCCGTTCTCGCTCAGTACTTCTCACCGGATTGGTGGAGCGCATCTACGAGCGACTGGCACCGAGTGACGAGTTCATCGCCGAGCGGGCCGGACGCACACCGACCCGGGAGCTGTTCGCCGAGTATCTCCGCAACATCGTCGAGCGTCTGATGGCAAACCGGACCGTCACCATCGCACTGATCGAACTCCGGTTGGAAGGAATTCGACGTCCCGAGGTCGCGGAGATCATCGGGGAATGGCGTCGGACCGGGTTCGCCGGGGACGTGGCGTTCAACGAACAGGCGGGTCTGCCCGGGTCGGCACGGGAGATCGCCCTCTTCCACTACGCCGTCGACGGACTCCTCCTCGACCAGCTGACCGGCCCACTGCTCCCGGATGTGCCTGTCGACGACATCGTCGACGCGCTGGTCGACGGGTTGCTGCCGGGCTGAGATCACGCCGTCCGACTCCGGCTCCGGGTCGACGATGGCCGGGAATGGCACCCGCTACCGTGAACAAGTGGACCGAGACCTGCTCGACGGACGCGACGAGATCCGGGGAGTTCTCGGACGCGGTGGCATGGCGGTGGTCCACGACGGGTGGGACCGGCGACTCCACCGGTCGGTCGCCATCAAGCTACTGCGCTCAGAGCCGGAGACCCCGACGGTCGCACGTGACCGGTTCATTGCAGAGGCGCGGGCGGCCGCCGCGCTCAACCACCCCAACATCGTCGCCGTCCACGACTTCGGCGAGCACGACGGAACGCCGTACATCGTGATGGAACGGCTGAGTGGCACAACGGTCGGCGATCTCATGGCCGGCGGGCCGTTGCCGCCCCACCGCGTCGCCGCGATCCTCGAGGACGTCCTGGCCGCCCTGTACGCCGCCCATTCCGCCGGGGTGCTGCACCGCGACATCAAACCCGCGAACTTGCTGATGTCCGGCGACCGGGTGAAGGTTGCCGATCTCGGCATCGCCAAGACGGCCGGGATGGCGCACACGGCGACGGGAGAAGTGGTCGGAACCATCTGTTACCTCAGTCCCGGTCGCGTGTTGGGCCGGGTGGCGACACCGGCCGACGATCTCTACGCGGCTGCGGTCGTCGCATATGAGGCCCTGACGGGTCGCCGAGCGTACGACCACGACAACCCTGCCGCCGTCGCGCACGCGATCCTGCACGCGCCGCCGCCACTGCTGGCCGACATCCGTCCGGATGTCGCGCCGGCACTGCGCGAGACGATCGACCGGGCCATGCGTCCGGGTGACACCGTGCCGTTTCCGAGTGCTGCGGCGATGAGCGCGGCGCTGGCCGGGCATGGCGACCACATGGGCCCGGACGGGACGAGTCGGCTCACGGCGCCGATGCCGCCACCGTCCCCGCCAACTCGCACCGCCTCGGGGACGGCTTCGCTTCCGGAAGGGCCGAACCGCTCCCGACGTCGAACGTCGATCGCGGTGCTGGGCGGCGCCGCCGCTCTGCTGACCGCCCTTCTCGTCGCCGTCGTCGTCATCGCCACCGGATCCGACGACGACACCCCAGTTCCGGCGACCCCGACCTCCCTGCCGGCCGCCGAGTCCTCGACCACCGAATCACGGCCGACTCCACCGCCGAGCACGATCGACGCGCCCGCGCCGATCCCTCTGCCGACCGGCGCGACGGAGATCGACACCCCCCAGACCGAGGAGGGACCGGCCGGAAGCGGCGGAAACGGGCGGGGCAACAGCGGTGGTGGCAACGGCGGTGGTGGCAAGAGCGAGAACAAGGGGAACGGGAAACCGAAGGACGACAAGAACTGACGTCGCCCATCGACGTCCCTCAGTCGTCCTTGTTCAGGTGCGCGTAGCGCCGGCGGAACTTCTCGACCCGGCCGGCGACGTCGGGGATCGTATTGACCCCGGTGTAGAACGGGTGCGAGTCGCTGGTGACATCGACGGTGATGAGCGGGTACTCGTTGCCGTCGGACCAGGTGACGGTCGTCGACGATGTCGCCGTCGATCGGGTGAGGAACTCCTTGCCCGTCGATCCGTCGCGGATGACGACGGGGTGGTAATCGGGGTGGATGCCCTTCTTCATGTGGGTGCCTTCCGGTGAGATGTGGGTCGGTGCGGGTTCAGTTGTCCCGGGGATCAGCGTCGACGCCGGGGAATGCGTCCACGGTCGACTCGCCGACGTCGAGGTCATCGCACGGGTCGGCGTGGAACTGCCCGAACGGATCGTCGAAGTGCGACCAGAACTGTTGTCCGGCAGCGAATTCGACCTCGTTCAGGCAGGCGCCGCGGAGGGCCTCCTCGATCTGGGCGGGGTCGCCCTGATGGACGAGCGCGACGAGCGAGGTGTGCCGGTCGCCGAAGGTCTCGTCCCAGCGCAGTGCACCGAGAGCCCGACGCTCGTCGGGTACTTGCGCGAGTTCGTCATCGGTCATCGAGGCGAGCCAGGGACCTCCGTGCGCGACGCGCAGTCCGCCGCCGGCCGACTCGAGCCAGAGCGCCTCGTCGGGCTGGGTGGCGATCCAGAGTCGCCCGCGTGCACAGACGACCCCGTCGAGGAGGGCGTCGATCGCCTCGTGGAAGCGACCCGGGTGCAGCGGTCGATCGCTGTGGAACTCGACCCACGTGACCCCGCAGTCGGAGTCCAGTGGCGGTTCGCCCGCGAGGAGAGGGTCGTGCGGACCGTCGATGCGTCCGCGACGTGAACGGGGCGGTACCGCGGCGAGCAGTTGCTCGGCCAGGACGGGTGTGATCGGGCGCTGCGGCAACTCGAACATCATCGGGACGTTCGGCGCGAGCCGTTTGAGGACGGCGACGAGTCGCGCGGACGCCCAGGCGTCGCGGACGGTCGGGTCGCATGCCGCGACCACCAGTGCGTCGGCAAAAGCGACCTGACCGACCGCCACCTGGGCAAGGGTGCGGTCGTCGTCGAGCGCGACATGCCCACCCTCGGCGAGTGAGAGATCGCCGGTCGCCGACGTCAGCCAATCCTCCTCGGCCACACAGGCAACGGTGAGATCGACGCGGACGTCGGCGGCCGCCGGGGCGTCGTCGAACCCCGGCATGTCCGAGACGATGACGTTCTCGATCGACCAGGCGACCTGCTCGGGTTCGAGGACGGGATCGAGTGTGAGGACGATCCGGTTCACCGACGGTCGACGATGCAACCGCCGCAACAGAGGGAGCAGATCTTCGCGAAGGGTGCACGAGATGCAACCGTGGGCCAGTTCCACGATGCAGACGTCATGGTGGCTGCGACCGTCAGGGCCCCGCCAGCTGAGGGTCCGGACGACGCGGCCGTCCTCGACCTGTGTCAGGTCGTGGTGGACCTGGACGCTGCCGACGCCGCCGCACTCCAACGCGTCGCCCACCCGGTGGATCGACGACGCGTCGAGCCCGGTGACCAGCACGACCGGGGTCCGTTGGTCGCCCGGGGCGTCCTGCGGGTGGTTCGCGGATCGATCGTCGAGCACGACTCCACTCCGTTCTATTGGGAATGATTTCCATTTGTGCTTCGACGACGGTACCGTGGCCGCACAGTTAATGCCAATCATTGTCGATAAGAACAGGAGGCAGCATGTCCAAGAGGTGCCAGGTCACCGGTCGGGTACCCGGCTTCGGCAAGCAGGTGTCGCATTCGCACAAGCGGACGTCGCGCCGGTGGGACCCGAACATCCAGCGCCGCCGCTACTACGTGCCCAGCGAGGGGCGGTACGTGACGCTGCGCGTGAGCGCCAAGGGGATCTCGACGATCGACAAGCACGGCATCGAGTCGGTGCTGCGCAAGATCCGTGCCCGAGGGGAGAAGGTCTGATGGCGCGCAACGAGATCCGGCCGATCGTCAAACTGCGGTCCACCGCCGGGACCGGATACACCTATGTGACCCGGAAGAACCGCCGCAACGATCCCGACCGGATGGTGCTGTGCAAGTACGACCCCATCGCCCGCGCCCACGTCGACTTCCGAGAGGACCGCTGATGGCCAAGAAGTCCAAGATCGTCCGTAACGAACAGCGCCGCGAGGTCGTCGCGCGGTATGCCGACCTCCGCGCCGAACTGAAGCGCGCGAGCGTTGCAGTCAGTTCGACGCCCGAGGAGCGTTCGGAAGCGCTACGACGCCTACAACGGCTGCCGCGCAACGCAAGTCCGACTCGACTGCGCAACCGGGACGCCGTCGACGGCCGGCCCCGCGGGTACATCGGCAAGGCGGGCCTGTCCCGCGTGCGGTTCCGCGAACTCGCGCACCGCGGTGAACTACCCGGAATCCAGAAGTCCAGCTGGTGATCCGGACCCACGAGAACGAGGAACAGTGATGGCCAACAGAAGACAACGTCAGCGCGAGGAAGTGCCGGCGAAGCGCAAACGGAACCTGCTCATCGCACAGGGCGTGCGGGTCGACGGTCGTAATCCCGTGGACTACAAGGATGTCGCGTTGCTGCGGCAATTCTTGTCCGACAAGGGCAGAATCCGCAGCCGACGCCTCACGGGGCTGAGCCCGCAGGAGCAGCGCCAGGTCGCCACGGCGATCCGTAACGCGCGTGAGATGGCGTTGCTGCCGTACGACTCTCGGCACTGACAATTGCGCTCGGATACGAGCGGAGAGCCCCTCACCGCTCGCTGATCCGAGAGAACTACTCACCCACTGGTCCCTGAGGTGCGAGGAGCGCAAGCGACGAGCCACGAAGGGCCTGGTGAGGCGCCTTGCGAGGCCCTTCGTGGCTCGCTTCGCTCGCACCTCAGGGAGCAGGGGTGTGCTCGTCGCACCTCAGGGAGCAGGGGTGTGCTCCTCGCACCTCAGGGAGCAGATGGGTCGCGTTCCTCGGGGAGCGGGGTGCAGGTGCTACTTGGAACCCTGCGGCACGTTCTCGAGGCGATCCAGCAGGGTGCGTGCCAAGGATTCCGACGACGCGGGATTCTGGCCGGTCAGCAGGTTGCCGTCGGTCTCGATGTGGACCGTCCACGGTTCGGCGAGGGTGACCTTGAAACCTGCCTGGGTGAGCCGATCCTGGAGGAGCCAGGGAGCCTTGTCGGCGAGTCCGGCCTGTTCCTCCTCGGCGTTGCTGAAGCCGGTCACCGTGCGGCCGGCGAACGCGTTGACGCCGTCGGAGTTGTTCGCCGCCAACAGGATCGCCGGACCGTGACAGACGATTCCGAGCGGCAGTTGCGCCTCGTCGGCCGCTATCAGCAGAGCTCCCGCGTCCGCGTCGACGGCCAGGTCCTCCATGGGTCCGTGGCCGCCCGGGACGAACACGGCGTCGTAGTCGGCGATGCGAACGTCGGTGAGCGCTATCGGCTTCTGCAGCTCCGGAGCGGTCTCCACGACATGGCGGATTTCCGCGGCGCGCTCAGGTGTGCCGATGCTCTCGACCGCGAGGCTCGTCTCGTCGACCGGTGGCTTCGCGCCGTTCGGAGTGGCTACGGTCACCTTGTAGCCGGCCGCGCGGAACACTTCCAGCGGCGCGACGGCCTCCTCGGCCCAGAACCCGGTCTTGTGGCTCGAGCCGTCATTCAGCGTCCAGCTGCCGGCGCCGGTCATGATGAAGAGAATGTTGCGTGTCATCTGAACCTCCTGTGTCCAGGTAGACGGTGTCGGTCTCCGACCGCCAACGTAGAGAACAACCGCGGTCTCGGCCACGGCCCAGGTCAGGGCGGGGGAGACGGGTCAGGTCACGTCAAACCGGTGAGTTCCGCCGATCGCAGCCACAACCCGTCGATCAGCTTCTGGTCATGGGCCTGACGGTTCTCCCGACCATTGGCCTTGTGGCGATCGAAGTACACGCCGTTGACCGTCGGGTCGGCGCCGCGCTCGGCCAGGGCGATGAGCGGGGCAGCTCCCTGCTCGGGGGTGATGGTCACCAGGCGCGTCAGCGGAGACCGGTAGGCGAGCCCGACGAAGCGCGAGTCGCGGCCGAAGCTCGTTGCCGCCGGTCCGGGATGCACTGCGGCGGAATAGATCTTGTCACCGGTCCAGCGCTGCGCGATCCCGCGTGTGAACATGATGTTCATCAATTTGGCCGTACCGTAGGGCCGCATCGCGAGGGTCCGGCGCTTCTCGAAATCCAGGTCGTCGAGGTCGACCTTCCCGAAGAGGTTGCCGACGCTGGACGTGTTCAGGACGAGCGATTGTGGGGCCGCGGCCAACCGGTCCCGCACCAGGTGGGTCAGCAGGAACGGTGCGAGATGGTTGATCTGGAAGTTGGGTTCGTGCCCGTCGGACGTGCGGTGCGACGCGTCGAAAGTCCCGCCCGCGTTGTTCATCAGGACGTCGATGGTCCCGACGGCGGAATTGATCTCGGCGGCTAGATCCCGCACCTCCGAGAGCGCGGAGAAGTCGGCGGTGAACTGCCGCGCACCGGTCTCGGCGGCGATCGGCGCAAGCTTCTTCGCCGAGCGTCCGACGAGGACGAGATCGGTGTCGGGTCCGGCCAGGGATCGCGCGGCGATCGCGCCGATCCCGTCGCTGGCGCCGGTGAGGACGATGGTGCGTTTCTGTCCGGACGGGGTGTCACTGGCCATCGGTCGTGCCCTCCGATCCGCCGACCGCGTGACCCTCGTCAGTGTGGTCGGCCGGTGGCTGCGCTCCGTCGTAAGACGCCTTGTCTTCCCGGATTCGGTCGGTCTCGCCGATCTCCGTGTCCCCTGCGGTGGGCAGTGCCGAGGCCGGCCCGCCATTCTCGTCGGGGTCGCTCCGCATGTCGGGGTCGGCCTTCACTTCGTCGTCGGTCGTGGTCCATGTGGGCTTCTCGTTGTCCGGCATCTCTCCACCTTGCCCCAAGACGCGGGATTTCACACCGCCCTTGACTTCAACTGAACTTGAGGTTGTGTGCTCGTCGTC
This sequence comes from Gordonia sp. BP-119, assembly GCF_016924115.1. Classification (NCBI taxonomy): domain Bacteria; kingdom Bacillati; phylum Actinomycetota; class Actinomycetes; order Mycobacteriales; family Gordoniaceae; genus Gordonia; species Gordonia sp. BP-119. The sequence continues at coordinate 1,855 of NZ_JAFFZF010000044.1, read as the reverse complement.
GTGACCACACTCGACCCGGCGAGCCGGCGCATCGGCCTCATCCTCGTCGTCCCGACCCTCATGGTGATGCTCGACGTGACGGTCGTGACCGTTGCGCTGCCGCAACTGACCACCGAATTCGATGCGCCGCTGTCCAGCGTGCAGTGGGTGACCACCGCGTATGCACTGGCCCTTGTCGCGGTCATGCCGCTGTCGGCCTACGCCAGCAACCGCTTCGGCGGCCGACGGGTCTACTGCGCGGCCCTCCTGGTCTTCGTTCTCGGTTCGCTCCTCACCGCCCTGTCCTGGAACATCGGCAGTCTCATCGTGTTTCGTGCGCTCCAGGGGCTCGGTGGTGGGATGCTGCAACCCGTCGGCATGGCCATTGCGCTGCAGGCCGTGCCGGAGGCGTTGCGCGGTCGGATGATGGCCATCCTGGGACTGCCCACCCTCGTCGGTCCCGTGCTCGGTCCGGTGCTGGGCGGCGTTCTCGTCGACCACGGCAGCTGGCGTGTCGTCTTCGCGGTGAACGTGCCCCTCGGCCTGATCGCGGCGGCCCTGGCGTGGCGGTTCTTCCCCCGAACCGCCACGCGCGGCATGCCGCGAATCGACCTGCGAGCCGTGGCGGCGCTGTCACCGGGCGGGGCGTTCCTGGTTCTCGGCCTGTCCCGCGCCGGGGACACCGGGTCGCTGCTCGCGGCATCGATACTTGTCCCGGTCGGTATCGGACTGGTCTTGCTGGGATACTTCGTCCGACGATCGCTGCGCAGCCGCACGCCCGTCCTGGATCTCCGGCTATTGGCGCACGCGCGTCTGCGCGGTGGCGTCGTGGTGATGATCTTCTTCGCCGGGGCGTACTTCGGATCGATGACGATCCTGCCCATCTACGTCCAGTCGGTCCGATCCGATTCGGCCACGACCGCCGGCATGCTGTTCGTCCTCCCCGCGCTCCTGAGCGGCATCACTCTCCAGATCGCCACGCGGGTCGCCGATTCCGTGGACCCGCGACGGGTTGCGATCTGCGGCATCGTGCTGTCGACGACGGCGATGATCCTGATGGCCACGCTGCTCGACGAGTCGACCCCCTACCCGGCCGTCGTCGCGATCCTCGCTCTCATGGGGATCGGTGTCGGCGCGACGATGCTGCCCACCATGACGGCCGCCACCCGCGACCTCGAGGGCGCGGACACCCCGGGCGGCACGACCATCCTCACGACCTCGAACCAGTTCGCCGTCGCGCTGGCGTCGGCCGCGATCACGGCCACCATTGCGGCCCTGATGAATTCGCGCAGTACGGCGGTCGACGGTCGGGGAGTGGCGGGTGCGATGTCGTTGAGTCCCGCCGAACGCATCGACGCCGCGCCCGAGTTGGCCTCGGCGATCGCCGACACGTACCTCCTCACGGCCGGTCTTCTCGTGTGTGCCCTGCTCGCGGCCGTGTTCGTGATGCCGGCGCGGCGGACCCTTCGAGACGCTCGCAAGCTCGCTCCTCAGGGGGCGGGGTGACGTGCGCGAGCTTGCTGCTCAGTATCTGCGGCCTGGCGGCCGTCGTGGACTGCGAAAAAGCAACTCGTGAGCGTCAGAACTCCATGTTCCCTGAGGTGCGAGCGAAGCGAGCCACGAAGGGTGTAGCAACACGCCTCACCAGGCCCTTCGTGGCAGTGAGAATGGGTGTGGGTGGTTGACCGGGTTTGGGTCTGACTTACTTCGTGGCTGACGGTGCTGTCATGGGCGAGATGTGTCGGCCCGGAACTCCGGTCGATCACCTGCACCAAGTGACCTGTGAGGACCGGGGCGGGTGTGACCTGATTAGGACCCTGTCTGGCTGGTAGGCCGTGACTCTTCACTGTCCTGTCCACCCGCCCCGGTGAGGTCA
>NZ_JAFFZF010000043.1:0-38198 GCF_016924115.1 Gordonia sp. BP-119 | reverse complement strand
GGGTGCGGGCCAGGCAGGACGTCGCGGGGGAAGGGGTCCCAGTCGGCCAGGAGGGCCGTTGGTTGCGGTTCGCGGTGACGTCGAGTCATGGGCTGACCATACGTCCTCGCGTACGCGCGCGCGAGTGTGAGTTCTGTTGTCGGCGTGTCGGTTTCGTGTCCTGAGCTTGAGCAACCTCAGATAATCGCTGGTGGTGTGGGGTGTGGGTTGTTGTTGTGTCTTGCTCTGACACAAGTGAATTGGTTTGCTCCCACATTTTCGCGGGCGCCCGGAGCTTGCGCGCGGCGCGCGCGGCAGTCGTGACCGGGGCAGCACGGCGGCGGAGACCGCAGAGACCGCAGTGAGACCGCAGTACCCAGTTATTCGGGTGTGTTTGGGTGGTTGTTGGTGTTGCTTGTTCTCACTGGTCTCGGCGGGCTAATCCGTTGTGCGCGTTGCCTATGTGCGGTGTTGAGGGTACTTGTTGGGTATTGGAGTCACTTGGTTGCAAACGCCGAGACCAGAGGTCTTACACACCAGCGGTCAGGGGTTCGAATCCCTTTGCGCGCACTCCCCCGATTTCGTAGCTCAGACCCGCGCCCAGCGCGACTCCTATCCGTGAAATCGCTACCGGCTCAACCACTCCCGCGTGTAGACGTCCTGCCAGCGCACCGAGATGTTGCGTCGGGCGGCAGCACTGCTCTCGGTCCCGAGGGTGTCGATCAGCACGTCGTCGACGATGTCGCGCACCTCGTCGGAGAGCGCGGTCAGGTCGTCGGCGTACCGAGCGATCAGGCCGACGCGCACACCGTCGACGGTGTCACCGGTGCCGTCGACCGACGCGAAGACCGTCAGGCGGCCGAGTTCGCGGCGGGTACGCACGGCGATGAGTTGTTTGACGACGCGGTCGCTCGTGTTGACGCGCAGTTCGTCGGTCGCCAGGGTCCGAGCCGGCCGCCGAATCCGTTGCAGGCTGCCCGAGATCGAGGTGATCAGCCGATCGACGTCACCGATGGGTTCGTCGGCGGCGATCTGCTGTGTCGCCTCGACGAGCCAGGCGTCGGCAACGTCGGTGGCCTCGAAGTCGCGTCCGTGCTTGTCAGGCACCGACCTCGCCTCCCTCCGCGTCGTCGACGGTCTCCGTCGGTGTGATTCTCGGTTTACCAGGGTTCCACGGCGCCAAACGGGTCAACAGGAACTTCCGGCTCCGTTGGAGATGACCGCGCACCGATCCCGTGGTGATGCGCAACACCTGTCCGATTTCCTCGAGCGTAAGCCCCTCGACTTCCTTCAGCCACCACGCGGCGCGCGAATTGGCGGGGAGGTTGCCCAATTCGGCGCGCAGCGCATCCATGAGCAGACTCCGTTCGGCCATGTCGGAGGGCAGCGGTCCGGCGGCCTCGAGTTCGGCGAACCGCTCGTCGTCGAACGGGACGTCGCGTCGGCGGCGGTGGTGGTCCACCGCCTTGCGGTGCGCGATGGCGAACATCCAGGTACGGAAGCTGCTCCGGAAAGCGAAGTCGGGCAGCCCCTTCCACGCGTCGAGCAAGGTCTCCTGCGTGAGGTCCTCGCCGGTCTGCTGACTGTCGACCATCCGCAGCATGAATCGCAGCAGACCCGGGGTCACGCGCCGGACGAGCACGTCGAACGCCTCGGTGTCGCCGACGGCCGCCGCGCCGGCGAGTTCGTCATCACCGAGCTGGGAGAGGTCGAGTCCAACTAGGTCGGGCGGCTCCCTGTGAGCTGAATCACCGGTATTCATGCGTGCAACTCCCCCCGTCCGTCCCGACTGACCTTACAGACGGATCGTGAACAGCCTTTGCGATCGCGCATCATCCGAACACGGTCCGTCTACGAAGAAGACACGACGACCGAAGGAGTTCGACATGTCCGCAAGCGCCACCACCAGCAAGGACGCCACCAAGGACGAAGCCACCACCGTCGACGCCACGCGCACCGACGGCGCCGCGGGCCGTGCCCTCGCCCGCCGTGATCCGTCGGGCGACCGGGGACGCACCTCCATTGCCGACATCGTGGTCGCCAAGGTCGCCGGGATCGCCGCACGCGAGATCGACGGTGTCCACGACCTGGGCGGCACCACCGAGCGCGTGGTCGGCCGGGTCCGCGACGTCCTGCCGGGCACGACGGTGAGCACCACCCAGGGTATCGAGGTCGAGGTCGGCGAGCGTCAGGCCGCCGTGGACGTCTCGATCGTGGCCGAGTACGGCGTCGCGATTCATCAACTCGCAGCGGCCATTCGACGGAATGTGGTCTCGGCGATCGAGCAGATGACGGGTCTCGAGGTCACCGAGGTCAACATCACCGTGCACGACATCGCGTTCGGCGACGACGAGCAGGAGTCGAACACCACCCCGCGGGTCCAGTGATGACGTCGGACCTCCCGGCGGCGCGGACCGGCGACGGGGGCCCACTGGCGGAACGCCTCGCCACCGCCGTCCTCGCCGTACCGGGCGTCCGTGACCTGCACAACGGCCTGTTCGGGGAAATCGCCACGTATCTCCCCGGGCGTCGGGTCCCGGGCGTGTCCCTCGCCGACGACCACGGCGAGGTCCACATCGTCGTCGACGCAGCGTACGACCTCCACGGCACTGCCGCGCGGGTACGCGATGTCACCGAGGAGCTCGCCGCGAGACCCGTCACGGTGACCGTGGCAGACATCAGCGTCAGCTCGAAGCCGACTCCGAAAGATGGTGAAGCGCAATAAACAACGCGATCGTGGGCCTGTTCGCCGGCCTGCTCCTCGCTCTGGCCGCCGTCGCCGGCGGGCTGGCCGGTTTCCTGCTGGCCATCGTGCTCGGCGCCGCGGGACTCGTGCTGGGACTCAACCGGGACGGCACCATCGATCTGGGCGCACTCCTGCGGAGCCGGGGTCGTGGCTGAGCACGAATCCGGCGGGCCCGCCCGGGATGCTCACCCGACCGCGGGTGACTCGCCGCCCGGCACGCTCACCGTCGCCGATCGCGTGATCGAGAAGATCGCGGCCCGAGCGGCTCTCGACATCCCGGGGGTCGTCCGCCATCGCGGTGGCGTCGGGTCGGTACTGGGAGTCGGTGAGCGGAACTTTCCCGACGCGGCCGTTCGTGCGGGCGGCGCCAGGATCACCCTGTCCCTCGCCCTCGAATGGCCGTGCGCGGTCGCCGAGGTGTCCCGCACCACACGCGATCACGTCGCCGCCGAGGTCGAGCGACTCGCCGGGATCGTTCCGCTTCGCGTCGACGTGACGGTGTCCAAGTTCGAGTCACGACAGGCGATCCGGCGCCTGCAGAAGGGTTACGTGGACCTGCCGCCGGTCTCCGACGAGCCCGAATACGACGACGTTGACGCCCACATTCGCGACAACGACCCGCGCCCCGACGACCCGGACAACACCGACGCATTCACTCCGACCATCAGCATCGACACGGGGGTACGACGATGACGCAGACCGCACCCGAATCGGGTACCGCTCCTGTCGCGACCCTACGGAACACCGACGCCCAGAACGTCTTCCCACCTGCAGCTCTCCCGGGCGCTGCGAACGCCGGCGCAGCGTTGGGGCTCGCTCTCCTCGCTCTCGGCGCGGCAGCCGTACGCGACATCGCCGTCGACGCGAGCTGGCTCAATGGTCGTCCGTGGTCGGTCACCGCCGCCGAGTGGGTCGCAGAACTGCAGTGGCAGAATTGGATGTGGCCGGCCGCGATCGGGTCGATCTTCGTAGGCCTCGTCCTGCTGTGGATCGCGATCAAGCCTCGTCGCCGGACCCACCTCGAACTCGCCGCTGGCGAGGGGATGTGGACCCGCCCCGGAGACGTCGCCCGACGCTGCAGCGCTGCCGTGTCCGACCTGCCCGGCGTACTCGACGCCGCCACCGTGGTGACGCGACGGAAGGTCACCTGCACCGTCGGGGTGCGGAGACAGGTCGCCGACCGCGCCCTCATCGACAGCACGGTCGCCGCCGTGGCGGCCGATCTCGCCTCGTCACCGCGGGTTGTGGTGCGCGTGCGCGATCGAGGACCGAGGAGCGTCCGATGAATCGTCTTCCCGCAACCGCACATCGGCTGTCGGTCGGACTCGTGGCGCTGCTGCTCATCATCGTCGGCGTCGGAGCCGTGGCATGGAAGGTCGACGCCCAACCGGTGGCCGGGTGGGTCGACCGTCTCGACGAGCGTGCCGCTCTCGACGCCGCGCAGGCGTCCCGGTGGGTCTGGGTATTGGCCGGCGTCACCGTGATCGCGATCGGCTGGGGCCTGTTGTTGCTGGCCACCAACGTACGGCCCCGCGCAGTGGACGACGCTCTGCTCGTCGGTTCCAATCAGACCGGAGCGCTCACCGTCGCACCGAAACTGATCGCGGACGCGGCAGCGACGGAACTGGCCGGGAACCCGCTGTTCCAGAAGGTGACCGCGAGAGCGATCGACGACCGGTCGCGCAGCATCATCCGGCTCGAGGTGTCGGCGACGCCGAATCGGAGCTTCGACGAGGTCACCGCGCCCGTCGCGGAGACCGTCGCCGCCATCCGTACCGCGCTCGGAGAGTCCGGAGTCCATGTCCAGGCTCTGATCCACCTCGACAGGTGACCTCGACCCGATGGCTCCACACAGACCGACAGACCGCCTCGTCCGGGGCGGTCGTCCGAAGAAGAAATGAAGGGAAAGACACGATGGGATTCAGCGACAAGGTCGGCAACAAGGCCGAGGACCTCTCCGGCAAGGCGAAGGAGGCCGCCGGCGATGTGACCGGTGACGACCAGCTAAAGAGCGAGGGCAAGGACGATCAGCTCTCCGCGGCCGTCAAAGACGGCGCGGAGAACGTGAAGGATGCCGCGTCGAACATCAAGGACAAGCTGACCGGCAAGTGATCATCGCCGCCGGCAGCCGAACCTCCCCGCCAGCGGTGACAGGGCGAATCCCGAGGGCGCCCAGCACCTTCGGGATTCGTCCTGTTGTCGGCCAGGAACGGTCGGTCACGTCCCCTTGACGTTGAGGATCTGTCGCAGGGTGTACTCGATGTCCACCAGATCGACGGCGTCGGCCATGACCTGATCGATGTCCTTGTACGCATCCGGGATCTCATCGACCCACTGCTCGCCGTGACGGTACTCGATCCCCGCCATCCGGGCGGCGAGATCGTCGGCGGTGAACCGCCTCCGCGCCTCGCTCCGAGAGAACCGCCGGCCGGCACCGTGCGGCGCCGAGCACAGGCCCGCGGGATTCCCCTTGCCAGCACCACATACGACCGTGTACCCATCGAACCCGGGATGACGCCCCGTACGCCCTCATGGGCGTCGATCGCACCCTTCCGGGTGAGCCAGACGTCCTGGCCCGCGTGCGTCTCCCGCACGGTGTAGTTGTGGTGGCAATTGATCCGGTCCACCTCCAGGGATTCCGTTTCCTCGACGACGCCACCGGAGGCGTTGTCTGCGAACCACTTTCCGAACACCTCGACGAAGCGGTCCATCATCTCGGCGCGGTTCTCGAACGCGAACCGCTGCGCCCAGGACAGATCCCCCAGATAGGCGGTCAGTTCCGGGGTCCCCTGCGGCAGGTATGCGAGGTCGGCGTTCGGCAGCTTGATCCACCACTGGCGGCACAACCGCTGAGCGATCTTGATGTGCTTCTGCGCGATCTTGTTGCCGACGCCCCGCGAACCCGAGTGCAGGAACAGCCACACCACGTCGCCCTCGTCGAGGCACAGCTCGATGAAGTGGTTGCCACCGCCGAGCGAGCCCAGCTGCTCCCGCCACTTCGGCGAATGTGACAGGTCGACACCGTCTTTCGTCGCCTGTTCGGCGAGGGCATCAATGCGTGGCCGGGTGAACTCGAACCGGTCCACACCGCGGTTGTAGTTGCCGGGCGACAGCGGGATCGCGTCCTCGATCGTCCTCCGCAGTCGCCCGAGGTCCATTCCGTCGATGTCCGCGGCGCGCAGGCGCGTCTGCACCGCGATCATGCCGCAGCCGATGTCGACGCCGACGGCCGCGGGAATCACCGCGCCGGTCGTCGGGATGACGGTGCCCACCGCGGAGCCCTTCCCGAAGTGTGCGTCGGGCATGAGGGCGATGTGCGGGTGCACGAACGGCAACCGGGCGGTCTCGGCCGCTTGGGTCAGGGTGTTGTCGTCCACGTGCGATGCATAGTTCAGCACCTTGGGCGACACCTTGGTCGGCATGGAGTTCATCCTCTCGTGTGCGCCCGGGTCAGCGGGCCCACACATCACACCGTCGAATCCCCGGTGCGGCAACCGTATTTCTTCTTCCCGATGCCACCCGGAACTCTCGCCGCCACCCGTCGCGGCGACACGACGGCGCGCAGCACTGACTCACGGGCGACACAGACACACCAGGCGACCCGTCATGTACCGACCCGAGTCGACAGCAGATGGTCAGCCGATGACGCCGAGTGCCTTGTCCCAGACCGCGTTCTCGCGCACCTCACCGGGACCGACCATGTCGGCGAAGACGATCGTGCCGTCCCGATCGACGAGAAAGGTCCCGCGGTTCGCGTAGCCGCGGTCCTCGTTGAACACCCCGTAGGCGCGCGCGGTGTCGCCGTGCGGCCAGAAGTCGGACAGCAGCGGGAACAGGAAACCCTGCGCGGCGGACCACACCTTGTGCGTGGGAGAGGGTCCGACCGAGATGGTCACCGTGGTCACGTCGTCGTTGTCGAAACGGGGCTGCTGGTCGCGGATGTAGCCGAGCTCGCCCTGGCAGGTACCGGTGAACGCGAGCGGGAAGAACACGACGAGCACGTTGCGGTCGGCTCGCAGGGTCGACAGCGACACGAGCTGGTTGTTCTGGTCGCGCAGGGCGAAATCCGGGGCCCGGTCACCGACGGTCAGGGGCGCAGAAGGCAGAGCACCGCTCATGCTTTCTTGCCCGCGCGGGCCTTGGGCTGGACCAGTCGGGCCGCCGACCAGTCACCGAGGCTGATGGCCGACGTCTGGGTGAGTCCCGCGGTCGGGGCCGCCTCGGCGATCTCACTCGGATCGACGTAGCCGGACTTGCCGGTCTTCGGCGACAACACCCACACGAAACCGTCTTCGGCGAGCGGGCCGATCGCATCCATGAGGGCGTCGACGAGGTCGCCGTCGCCGTCGCGCCACCAGAGGACCACGACGTCGACGACGTCATCGGCATCCTCGTCGACCATCTCGGCGTCGATCGCGTCCTCGATGTCAGCGCGCAGTTCGTCGTCGGTGTCCTCGTCCCAGCCGAGTTCCTGCACGACCAAGCCTGCGGTCAAGCCCAGTTTCTGGGCGTTGCTACCGTCTGTGGCGGCTACCACCGCGCGTGACCTCCTGAAGATTCGTGGATCGTTCTGTGCGTCGTCTGTGGCGAATCCGCGTGCGCTCCCGCACGCCGTTCGCCTGTCAGCATAGGCAACAGCCTAGAGCCTCACATTGCAAGCCGAACGCCGTCAGGGATTTCGGGCGTTTCGCACCGGTTCCGTGACCGACCCGCCCGATCGTTACCCACAGCGGGGCGGAACAAACCGTACCCAGCGGCGCGAGGCGGACGGCGGCGTCAACCCCCGGGTCGCTCGGCCGACGTCGTGGCGGGAACCGACGGTCGAGGTGTGGCCGAGGACGTGGCCGGGAGCGGCGTGTAGGTACCGCACACATCGAGCAGGCGCTGTTTGGTGCGAGACCACTCGCTCGACACCGGGTTCAGGCCGGCACGCAGTTCGCGACTGATCGCGTTCTCGAGGCGCGCGGTCGACGCGAGGAACGCCCGCGCCGGCGTGGAGACGGCCGCCGGCGACGTCTCGGTGATCTTGGGGCGGATCCCGTCGGCACCGGCGATGAGACTGGCACGTGCCTTCTCGTCGAGATCCCCTACCCCGGCGTAGGTCTGCGCCGCGTTCAGCCGGGCGACGAAGGCGTTGAACCCGCGGACCATCACGACCATCGACGCCATCGACTCGCGGCAGAGCTCGACACCCTCGGCACGCACCTCCGCGGCCGCCGAGGCGGACAGTTCGGAGCGGTACACCGCCACCTCGCCGGGCGCCGGCGCCCCCGCGCCATCGACGGTCGACGCGCACGCCCCCGACAGGGCCGCGCCGAGTGCGATCGTGGCCGCGGTCGCCGACCGGACGGCACGACCCCGGCGCCGCCCGTCGGCCGCGCCTCCTCGATCCGGCATCCACTCCCCCTACTGGTCAGTAACCGTTTCTGGACGCTACCGCATCACGCCGATCGGGACACGCGACACGGATCCACCCGGTGCCAAGCCACCCCACATGGGGCACGATGAGGGTAGGCGCCGCACCACATCGGAGTGCGGTGCCGACGCCATGCGGTCGGACCACCACCCCGAGTTCGGCCTGTCAGAGGGAGTAGGCATCACCGTGACCAACCAGATGGACCAAGCGACACAGGACGTCTCGCCGAGCGCCGCCGGGAACACCGGCCCCAGCTCGAACGGACGTGCCGCCGGACAACGAGTCCGGGTCATCCGTGAAGGAGTCGCGTCCTATCTGCCAGACATCGACCCCGACGAGACCGACGAGTGGCTCGACTCGTTCGACGCCCTCCTCGACGCCGCGGGCCCTGGTCGCGCCCGGTACCTGATGTTGCGTCTGCTCGAACGCGCCGGCGAGAAGCGGGTGTCGATCCCCGCGCTCACCTCCACCGACTACGTCAACACCATCCCCACCGAGGCCGAACCCTGGTTCCCCGGTGACGAGGACGTCGAACGCCGATTCCGCCAGATGATCCGGTGGAACGCCGCGATCATGGTGCACCGCGCACAGCGCCCGGGCGTCGGCGTGGGCGGCCACATCTCCACCTACGCCTCGTCGGCGTCGCTGTACGAGGTCGGCTTCAACCACTTCTTCCGCGGCAAGGACCATTCCGGCGGCGGCGACCACATCTTCATCCAGGGCCACGCCTCCCCGGGCATCTATGCCCGCGCCTACCTCGAGGGCCGCATCGACGAGGCCCGCATGGACGGGTTCCGGCAGGAGCACAGCCACGCCGGCGAGGGCGGCGGTCTGCCGTCGTACCCGCACCCGCGACTGATGCCGGACTTCTGGGAGTTCCCGACGGTGTCGATGGGCATCGGCCCCATGAATGCCGTCTACCAGGCGCGGTTCAACCACTACCTGCACGACCGAGGCATCAAGGACACCTCCGACCAGCACGTGTGGGCCTTCCTCGGCGACGGCGAGATGGACGAGCCGGAATCGCGCGGTTTCGCCAGCTTCGCGGCCACCGAGGGCCTCGACAACCTGACCTTCGTCATCAACTGCAACCTGCAGCGTCTCGACGGCCCCGTGCGCGGCAACGGCAAGATCATCCAGGAGCTCGAGTCGTTCTTCCGCGGTGCGGGCTGGAACGTCATCAAGGTCATCTGGGGCCGCGAGTGGGACTCGTTGCTGCACGCCGACCGTGACGGCGCGCTGGTCAACCTGATGAACACCACCCCCGACGGCGACTTCCAGACCTACAAGGCCAACGACGGCGCGTTCGTCCGCGAGCACTTCTTCAACCGCGACCCGCGCACGAAGGAACTCGTCAAGGACCTCTCCGACGCCGACATCTGGAACCTCAAGCGCGGCGGCCACGACTACCGCAAGATCCACGCCGCCTACGCCGCGGCGATGACCCACAAGGGACAGCCGACGGTCATCCTGGCCCACACCATCAAGGGCTATACGCTCGGCAAGCACTTCGAGGGCCGCAACGCGACGCACCAGATGAAGAAGCTGACGCTCGACGACCTGAAGGCCTTCCGCGACAGCACTCGCATCCCGATCTCCGACGAGCAGCTCGAGAAGGACCCGTACCTGCCGCCGTACTACCACCCCGGCAAGGACTCGCCGGAGCTGCAGTACATGCTCGACCGGCGCAAGACCCTCGGCGGCTTCCTGCCGAGCCGCCGCACCAAGGCGAAGGTGCTGAAGGCCGACATGAGTTCGGCACTGAAGGCCACCGCGAAGGGCTCGGGCAAGCAGCAGGTCGCGACCACCATGGCGCTCGTGCGCGTCTTCAAGGATCTGTTGCGCGACAAGGAGGTCGGCAAGCGGATCGTGCCGATCATCCCGGACGAGGCGCGGACCTTCGGTATGGACTCCTGGTTCCCGACCCTCAAGATCTACAACCGCAACGGACAGCTCTACACCTCGGTCGACGCCGAACTGATGCTCGCCTACAAGGAGAGCCCGGAGGGTCAGATCCTGCACGAGGGCATCAACGAGGCCGGGTCGGCAGCCAGCTTCGCCGCGGTCGGCACGTCGTACTCGACCCACGACGAGCCGATGATCCCGCTGTACATCTTCTATTCGATGTTCGGCTTCCAGCGCACCGGTGACAGCTTCTGGGCCGCCGCCGACCAGATGGCGCGCGGTTTCATCATCGGCGCGACCGCGGGCCGCACCACGCTGACCGGCGAGGGCCTGCAGCACGCCGACGGGCATTCGCCGCTGCTCGCCGCGACCAACCCCGCCGTCGTCTCCTACGATCCGGCCTTCGCCTACGAACTCGGCCACATCGTCGAGAGCGGTATGGAGCGCATGTTCGGCGAGGACCCGGAGAACGTCTTCTACTACCTGACCGTCTACAACGAGCCGATCAGTCAGCCGGCGAAACCTGAGGGACTCGACCCGACCGGCATCGTCAAGGGTGCGTACCGGTTCCAGAAGGCGCCGGAGGGCAAGGAACACCCGGCCAACATCCTCGTGTCCGGTGTGACCATGCCCGACGCACTGCGCGCCGCCGACATGCTCGCGGAGGAATGGAACGTCGGCGCCGACGTCTACTCGGTCACGTCGTGGAGCGAGCTCGCCCGGGACGGGATCCGCGCCGACCGCGAGGTACTGCGTGATCCGGCCGCCGAGCCGGCACCGGCGTACCTGACCAAGCTGCTCGCCGACGCCGCCGGCCCGTTCGTCGGTGTCAGCGACTACATGCGCGGAGTGCAGGAGCAGATCCGGGCATACCTCCCGGGCACCTACCTCACGCTGGGGACGGACGGGTTCGGGTTCTCCGACACGCGCCCGGCGGCGCGACGGTTCTTCAACGTCGACGCTGAGTCCATCGTCGTCGCGGTGCTCGTCGCGCTCGCCCGGGACGGCAACATCGAGATGTCGGTGGCCAAGCAGGCCGCCGACAAGTACCAGATCGACGACGTCTCGGCCGCACCCGAGCAGACCAGCGATCCGGGAGTCGCCTGACCGGTCGCGCCGACGGACACGGCCTCCACTCGCCCTCGGCCGGGGAACCCACCCCGGCCGAGGGGCTAGATTGAGGTCGTGTCCGATGCGCGCGTGAACAGGAAGCAGCCACCGGCTGACGTGTTCGGTGAGCGGGGCGCGCACGTACCGGCCCCCGCCACCGTGCACGACGCGCTGCCGGACACTCTTCTCCGGCGGGTCAAGCAGTACAGCGGCCGACTCGCCACCGAGGCGGTCCATTCGATGCAGGACCAGCTGCCCTATTTCTCCGACCTCGACGCCGCGCAACGCGCGAGTGTGCAACTCGTCGTGCAGACCGCGGTGGTCAACTTCGTCGAGTGGATCCAGGACCCCGAGGGCAACGTGAAGTTCACGGTCCAGGCCTTCCAGGTGGTCCCGCAGGATCTCGCCCGCCGCATCACGCTGCTGCAGACCGTCGAAATGGTCCGCGTGGCCATGGAGTTCTTCGAGAAGTGGCTGCCGCTCCTCGCCCGCAACGATGCCCAGCTCCGTGCGCTGACCGAGTCGGTGCTGCGCTACGGACGCGAGATCGGTTTCGCCGCGGCGGCGATCTACGCCTCGGCCGCGGAATCGCGCGGGGCGTGGGACTCCCGGCTCGAGGCCCTCGTCGTCGACGCGGTGGTCCGCGGCGACACCGGGCCGCAATTGCTCTCTCGCGCAGCGGCGCTCAATTGGGACTCGGATGCCCCGGCCACCGTGATAGTCGGGACGCCGCCGCCGGAACAGAACGTGTCGGTGCCACTGGCGATCCACAACACGGCCAAGTCCTTCGACCGGTCGGCCCTGTCGGTGGTGCAGGGTTCGGTGCTGGTGGCCATCGTGAGCGGTCCCGCCCGTCCGACCGAGAAGTTCGTCGGCGCACTGCTCTCCCACTTCGCCGACGGTCCGGTGGTGATCGGTCCGACCATGCCGAACCTCGGCAGCGCGCACTCGAGTGCCACCGAGGCGATGGCCGGGATCGAGGCGGTGGCCGGCTGGCCGAGCGCACCGCGGCCGGTCCACAGTCTCGAACTGCTACCCGAGCGCGCGCTCAATGGCGATGAGTCAGCGATGACCGCTTTGATCGAATCCCTCGTCCAGCCGCTCGCCGAGGGCGGTGCGACGCTGACCACCACTCTCGAGGCCTACCTCGACTCCGGCGGCTCGGTCGAGTCCTGCGCCCGAATTCTGTACATCCATCCAAATACGGTTCGCTACCGACTGAAGAAAATTTCGGAAATCACAGGACGTGACCCAACTAACCCGCGCGACGCCTACGTTCTGAGGGTCGCGTCGACGGTGGGTCGACTGACACACTTCCGGCACAAATCGCCATCATCTGCCACATGAGTCACACGGGTTTCATGTCCGATTCACCGTTTCCGCTGATAGGAGCTTTAAGAACACAGTTCGGTAACAAATCTCAGACTGGTGACGAACCAGGTGATCTCTAGGTCTCCTTTGTGGGAACCCCACAAAAGCCCGCGACAAGCTTCATGCTTCTCCACACCCACATCCCGCGGGTAAAGGGTGTTCTCTGGTCACGTGCTTTCGATGCTTGCTCCCGGACAGGGTTCTCAGACACCCGGCATGCTCACGCCGTGGCTCGAATTGCCGGGCGCGCGTGACCAGATCGCCACCTGGTCCAAACAGACCCGTCTGGACCTCGAACGCCTCGGCACCACCGCCACGGCGGAGGAGATCACCGACACCGCCGTGACCCAGCCACTCGTCGTCGTCGCCGCACTGCTGGCCTACGACGAGGTGCGCAAGCACGGTGAACTGCCCGCCGACGCCGTGGTCGCCGGCCACTCGGTCGGCGAACTCGCCGCCGCCGCGATCACCGGTGTCATCTCGGCCGACGAGGCCGTCACGCTGGCCGCGCTGCGCGGCTCGGAGATGGCGAAGGCGTGTGCCCTGCAGCCCACGACCATGGCCGCGGTCCTCGGGGGCGACGAGGCGGCCGTCCTCGCACGCCTCGACGAACTCGATCTGGTCCCCGCCAACCGCAACGCCGCCGGGCAGATCGTCGCCGCCGGCGCCGTCGCGCAGATCGACGAGCTCATCGCCTCGCCGCCGGAGAAGGCCCGGATCCGCAAGCTCGCGGTCGCCGGCGCGTTCCACACGCACTTCATGGCCCCGGCGCAGGACGCGGTCGCCGCTGCCGCCGCCCGCATCACCCCCGCCGATCCCACCCGGACCCTGCTGTCGAACTCCGACGGACAGCCGGTGACGAACGGAGCCGACGCGCTCGCCAAGCTGGTGGGACAGGTGACCAGGCCGGTCCGCTGGGATCTGTGCTCGGCGTACCTGCGCGACCACTCGGCCCACGCCCTGGTGGAACTTCCCCCGGCGGGGACGCTGGTGGGCATCGCGAAGCGCGAGCTCAAGGGCACCCCCGCGCTGGCGCTCAAGGAGCCCGGCGACATCGCGAAGATCACCGAACTTGGATAGCGGTCGCGGCTGGTCCGCGACCCCCGGAACGTCGGCTTCGATGTCGGCGTGTCCAAGCGCGCGGACTTCTCCGTCCGTGCTGCGCTCCGGAAATCTCACATCCACGTAGGAAGACGAAAGGGAACCACACAGTGGCTGCCACCCAGGAACAACTCATTGCCGGCATCGCCGAGATCATCGAGGAAGTCACCGGCATCGAGCCGTCCGAGGTGACCCTCGAGAAGTCGTTCGTCGACGACCTCGACATCGACTCGCTGTCCATGGTCGAGATCGCGGTCCAGACCGAGGACAAGTACGGCGTCAAGATCCCCGACGAGGATCTGGCCGGCCTGCGCACGGTCGGCGACGCGGTCGCCTACATCCAGAAGCTCGAGAGCGAGAACCCCGAGGCCGCAGCTGCCATCAAGGCGCAGGTCGAGGCAGACGAGGCCTGATGACCCCCTCTTCCCTCCGCGAGTACTCCACGCTGGGTGGGAACTTCCCGAGTGTGGTGGTCACCTCCATGGTGGCCACCACCTCGTTGGGTGGGGATCTCGACTCGACCTGGAAGAACCTGCTGGCCGGCGAATCGGGCATCCGTGAGCTGACCGACGACTTCATCACCAAGTACAACCTCCCGGTGCGCATCGGTGGTCGTCTCCTCCAGGATCCCGCCGAGGAGGTCACGCGCATCGAATCCCGGCGGATGGCCTACGTCGAGCGCATCTCCCACGTGATGAGCAAGCGCCTCTGGGCGCAGGCCGGCGAACCCGACGTCGACAAGGACCGCCTCGCGGTCGTCATCGGCACCGGTCAGGGTGGCGCCGACGCGATGGTCGACGCAGTCCAGGCCATGGAGGGCACCGGCAACTACCGCAAGGTGTCCCCGCTCGCCGTCTCGATGGCGATGCCGAACGGACCGGCGGCCGTCGCGGGACTCAACGTCGGCGCACGCGCCGGCGTGATCACCCCCGTCTCGGCCTGTTCGTCGGGCGCCGAGGCCATCGCGCACGCCTGGCGGCACATCGTCATGGGTGACGCCGACATGGTCGTCACCGGCGGCGTCGAGGGTCACATCGACGCGGTGCCGATCGCCGCGTTCTCGATGATGCGGGCGATGAGCACCCGTAACGAGGACCCCGCAGCGGCGTCGCGACCGTTCGACAAAGATCGCGACGGTTTCGTGTTCGGCGAGGGTTCGGCGATGCTGATCCTCGAACGCGAGGAACACGCCCGCGCACGCGGTGCACATATCCACGCCCGCCTGCTCGGTACCGGCATCACCTCCGACGGATTCCACCTCGTCGCCCCCGACCCGAGTGGTCAGGGCAACGCGCGGGCCATGACGCGGGCCCTGCAGACCGCTGGTCTGCAGCGCTCCGACATCACCCACATCAACGCGCACGCGACGTCGACCCCCATCGGCGACACCGCCGAGGCCGCCGGCATCCTCGCCGCCATCGGACAGCACGCTGCGGTGTACGCGCCGAAGTCCGCGCTCGGACACTCCATCGGTGCGGTCGGGGCGCTCGAGTCGGTCCTGACGATCAAGAGCGTCGAGGAAGGCGTCATCCCGCCGACCCTCAACCTCGAGAACCTGGACCCGGAATGCGACATCGACGTCGTGCACGGTGAACCCCGGTACGGGCAGATCGATTACGCGATCAACAACTCGTTCGGTTTCGGTGGGCACAACGTGGCGCTCGCCTTCGGTCGCTACTGAGCATCACCGCCACACCCCCCGACACCCAGGAGACATCGATGACGACCTTGGCTCCCGTTGCCGGCCGCGAAGAAGCCGCCGATCCCCGCGACCCGCTGTTGCGGCTGACCAACTTCTTCGACGAAGGCACGATGTCGCTGCTCCATCCGCGCGACAAGTCGGGCGTCCAGGCCGCCGTCGGACTGGTGCACGGGGTCCGTACGGTCTCCTACTGCACCGACGGCACCGTCATGGGCGGCGCCATGGGTGTCGTGGGGTGTGCGCACATCGTCAACGCCATCGACACCGCCATCACCGAACAGGCGCCGGTCATCGGCATCTGGCACTCGGGTGGCGCCCGCCTCGCCGAGGGTGTCGAGGCGTTGCACGCGGTGGGTCAGGTCTTCGAGGCGATGGTGCGTGCCTCGGGCTACATCCCGCAGATCTCGGTGGTCGTCGGCTTCGCCGCCGGCGGCGCCGCCTACGGCCCGGCGCTCACCGACGTCGTGATCATGGCGCCGGCCGGCCGGGTCTTCGTGACCGGCCCGGACGTCGTCAAGAGCGTCACCGGCGAAGAAGTGGACATGGAGTCGCTGGGCGGCCCGACCACCCACGGCAAGAAGTCCGGTGTCTGTCACATCGTCGCCGACTCCGAGCCCGACGCGCTGTGGCGCGCACGGCGTCTGGTGTCGACGTTCACCCAGCAGGGACATTTCGACCGCGAACACGCGCGGGCCGGCGACACCGACCTCAAGGCCCTGCTGCCGGAGTCGAATCGGCGCGCCTACGACGTCCACCCGGTCGTCGAGCAGTTGCTCGACTCCGGTGTCGCGGCCGACGGCGAGACCCAGATCTCGAGTTTCGAAGAGCTGCAAGCCAAATGGGCACCGAACATCGTCGTCGGCTTCGGCCGGTTGTCCGGACGCAGCGTGGGGATCATCGCGAACAACCCGCTGCGGATGGGCGGCTGCCTCAACTCCGAGAGCGCGGAGAAGGCATCGCGTTTCGTCCGCCTCTGCGATGCCTTCGGCATCCCGCTCATCGTCATCACCGATGTGCCGGGTTACTTGCCCGGCGTCGGCCAGGAGTGGAACGGCGTCGTCCGCCGCGGCGCGAAGCTCTTGCACGCGTTCGCCGAGGCCTCGGTCCCCCGGGTCACGCTGGTGACCCGGAAGATCTACGGCGGCGCCTACATCGCGATGAACTCGCGTGCGCTCGGCGCCACCGCGGTGTTCGCCTGGCCGGGCTCCGAGGTCGCCGTGATGGGCGCGAAGTCCGCGGTGGGCATCCTGCACAAGAAAGCTCTCGCCGCAGCGCCCGACGACGAGCGTGAGGCCCTGCACGACCGTCTCGCCGCCGAGCACGAGGCGATCGCCGGCGGTGTCGGCCGCGCACAGTCCATCGGCGTGGTCGACGAGATCATCGACCCGGCGCACACTCGCAGCATCATCGCCGAGGCGCTCGCCGCGGCACCCGCGCGCCGCGGTCGCCACAAGAACATCCCGCTCTGACGCATCGCACAGACGACGAAAGTGCCCCGGTCCACGAGGACCGGGGCACGTCTCGTTGTAGTTCGTCCCCCTGCTAACCCACCCGCTGCTGCAACCAGGTGACCTCGGCGCCGGCACCGCCCATGCGGTACTGCTCGAGCGCGTTGTCCCACGCGGTTCCGAGCGCGCCTTCGAGTTCACCGGCGAGACCGGCGCTGTCGGGCTGCGATTCGATCATCGAACGCAACTGGTTCTCGCCGATGATGACGTCGCCGTTGGCGCTCGTGGAGCCGCGCCAGAGGCCGAGTCCCGGGACGTAGCAGAACCGTTCACCGTCGACACCCTCGCTGGGGTTCTCGGTCACCTCGAAACGCAGCGCCGACCACTCCCGCAGCGCCGTCACCAGACGAGCCGCGGTACCGACCGGACCCGCCCAGTCGACAGTGGCACGCTGCATGCCGGGTTCGGCATCCTGTGCCGACCATTTCAGGTTGGCGCGCGCATTCAGGGTCGACGACAGAGCCCACTCCACATGCGGGCACAGCGCCACCGGCGCCGAGTGGATGTAGACCACTCCTGTTGTCATGTCCGCAAACTGATTCAGATTGCGCACCTTGTTCACCTCCGTTGTCGACGAGGAACGTCTTCCCCAACACACCTCGCGACAGCGGATATCACATTCGTAGGGTCAATTGTGCCCCATGATGCACGTGTTGCGCTAGTTTCTCCTGCGAGAAAAATTCAGTTCTGTGACGAGAGTTCATCAACGACACGATCGTTGAACTCGCTCCACAGCGGCTTCGCCCATGGTCCGAAGAGCCGATCCGTCAGCACGACGCAGGCCGCGTCGAGCGCCGGATCCACCCAGAGAAACGTCCCGGCCTGACCGAAGTGCCCGAACGTCCGCGGGGAGTTCCTCGTCCCGGTCCAGTGCGGCGACTTCTCGGACCTGATCTCGAAGCCGATCCCCCAGTCGTTGGGACGGTGCTTGCCGTACCCGGGGACGAATCCGTCGAGTCCGGGGAACCGCACCGACGTCAGCGTCCCGAAGGTCTCCGGCGCCAGCAGGCGCGGATCCAGCAACTCGCGGGCAAAGGCCGCCAAATCCGCCACGCTCGAGCGGGCGGCATGCCCGGCCGGCCCGTAGAGCGTCGTCGACGACATCTCCAGCGGCGCGCACACGGCTTCGGAGAGATAGCGGCCGAACTCGATACCGGTCGCCTCGGCCACGACCTCGGAGGCCACCTCGAAGCCCGCGCTCGAGTAGATCCGCCGCTCCCCCGGCGGGGCCTCGACCTCGCGGGTGTCGTAGGCCAGGCCGGACGCGTGCGAAAGCAGGTGGGCAAGGGTCGACCCCGACGGCCCGGCCGGGTCGTCCAGCTCGACGGCTCCCTCCTCGACGGCGACGAGCACCGCGTAGGCCACCAGCGGCTTCGTGACCGAGGCGAGCTCGTAGACGCGAGCGGGGTCGCCGAACTGGTCGGCGACCCCGTCGCGGGTGATGATCGCCGCCGACACGTGGTCGACGGGCCATTCCGTCAGAGAATCAAGGACAGACACATCGGGTCACGTTACCCGGGTGCTCACCAGTCCTCTTCGGTGTAGCGGATGACTCCGCGGATGTTCTTGCCGTCCAACATGTCCTGGTAGCCCTCATTGATCTGGTCCAGACGGTACTGCCGGGTGATCATGTCGGCGATGTTGAGCTTGCCGATCTTGTACATCGACAGCAGCTGTGGGATGTCGAGCTTCGGGTTGGCACCGCCGAAGATCGAACCCTGCAGATTCTTCTGGAGCAGGGTCAGCATGGCGAGATTGAGGTTGACATCGCTCTCGAGCATGTTGCCCATACCGGTCAGGACGCAGGTGCCACCCTTGGCGGTGATACCCATCCACAGGTCGACGTCCTTGCCGTGGACCTCGCCGACCGTGACGATCACCTTCTGGCACATGCCGCCGTGAGTGGTCTCCGCGATCGCCATGGCCGCCTCTTCGACCGTGGCGAAGGCCGCGGTGGCCCCGAACTTGAGCGCCTGCTCCCGCTTCCACTCCACCGGGTCGATGGCGAACAGGTTGCGGGCGCCGGAGATGACCGCGCCCTGTAGGGCCGCGGTACCCACGCCGCCGACACCCACGATCGCGACGTCCTCCCCCGGTCGTACGTCGCCGCTGCGGGTCGACGAGCCGTAACCGGTGGGGATGCCACAGCCGCAGAGCGCCGCGACCTCGAACGGGATGTCCTTGTCGATCTTCACCGCCGAGGCCTCGTGCACGACCATGTACGGCGCGAAGGTGCCCAGCAGCGTCATCGGGTAGACGTTCTCGCCGGCGGCGGTCTGGATCCGGAAGGTGTTGTCCGACACCGCCTCACCCTGCAGCAGCATGGCGCCGAAGTCGCACAGGTTGGCCATTCCCGACTGACACGACGGACACTTGCCGCACGACGGGATGAACGACAGCACGACGTGGTCGCCGACCTCGAAGTCGGTGACTCCCTCACCGACCTCGGCCACGACGCCCGCACCCTCGTGACCACCGAGGATCGGGAACCCGGCCATCGGGATGCCACCGGTCATCAGGTGATGATCGGAGTGGCACATGCCGGCGGCTTCCATCTTGATCTTGATCTCGTGGGCCTTGGGATCGCCGATCTCGATGTCCTCGATCGCCCACGGCTTGTTGTGCTCCCGCAGCAATGCACCCTTTGTCTTCACTGAACTCCTCCGTTCGAACCCGGCGACGTCTCGCACCGGGAGGATCTACTCACTCCGACGGTTGCCGCCATGACGTGACAGTAGTCACTCAACCACAAAATTGGAACGTGTTCTAGTGCGCGTTTCTTGGCCGCGTCGACGCCGGCGGTGGTCTGGACTGATGAGACCACGACGACCTGGACGCGAGTGCTCGCGCCCAGGTCGGAGGGTGTCGACGTCGCCGAGGCGTCCGACGACAGTGGATACGACGGCGTCAGTCGGCCAGGCCGGCGTCCTTGCTGCCGTAGCTCTGGCGCAGGGTCGGCTTGACGACCTTGCCACCGGCGTTGCGCGGCAACTCGTCGACGATGACGATGTCCTTCGGATGCTTGAACCGCGCGAGGTTCTCGTTGAGGTACGGCTCGAGGTCGGCGAGCGTCAGGTCCTCGACGCCTTCGGCGAGCACGACCACTGCGACCGGCACCTCACCCCACTTCTCGTGTGCGCGACCGATGATCGCCGCCTCGGTGATGCTCGGATGACCGAAGAGGACGTTCTCGACCTCGGCGCAGTAGATGTTCTCGCCACCGGAGATGATCATGTCCTTGGCGCGGTCGACGACGTAGAGGAAGCCCTCCTCATCGGCACGGACCAGGTCACCGGAGTGGAACCAGCCGCCGGCGAAGGCGTCGGCGGTGCCCTGCTCGTTCTGCCAGTACCCCTTCATCATGTTCGGGCCGCGGTAGACCATCTCGCCGACCTCACCCTGCGCGACGTCGTTGCCCTCGGGGTCGACGATGCGCGCGGTCACGGCCGGGACGACCTTGCCGATGGAGCCGATCTTGCGCAGGGCGTCCTTGCCCTCGAGTACGCAGGTGATCGGCGACATCTCGCTCTGTCCGAAGACGGCGACGTTGAGCGCCTCCGGGAAGGTCTCGTTCATCGCGTTCAGGACGGTGTCCGACGCCGGGGCCGCACCCCAGCTGATCACACGTAGCTTGAGATCACGCGGCTTGGCCTGCTGCGCGGCACAGACGGCCTGCCACTGTGCGGGCACCAGGAAGATCGAGGTGGTGCCCTCGCGCTCGATGGTGTCCAGCATGTCGTCGGGGTCGAACGCGCCGAGCGGATGGATCACCGAGAGGGCGCCCATGTAGAACAGGGGCGCCATGGCGCCGAGGCCGGCGATGTGGAACATCGGGGCAACACACGAGCCGATGTCGTCGGAACGGGTCTGCAGGGCCTGCAGACAGGTGACCGCCTGCGCCTGCATGTTCGTGTGAGTGAGCATGGCGCCCTTGGGCTTTCCGGTCGTGCCCGAGGTGTACATGATCAGCGCGACGGTCTCCTCGGGAACGTCGATCTCCTCGAGATCCGACGAATCCTCGGCGACGAGCGCCTCGTAGTCGAGGTGGTTGTCCTTGTCCGAACCGCCGACCACGATGGTGCGCTCGATCGCTCCGGTGGAGGCGGCCGCGGCGTCGGCCAGCGGGGCGAGCAGGGTCTCGGTGACGATCACCTTCGCGCCGCTGTCGTTGACGAGGAACGCGACCTCGGCCGGGCTCATCCGGATGTTCACCGGCACGGGGATGGCCCCGATCAGGTTCGCGCCCAGAACCGCTTCGACGTACTCCGAGCGGTTGAGCAGGACGATCAGCACACGATCGCCGAACTGCACGCCGCGGCGGCTCAGCGCGGCCGCGAAGGCGCGGCTGCGCTCGTCGAGTTCCTTCCAGGTGGTGACGTTGCCCAGGAACTTCAGCGCCGCCTTGTCCGGGGTCATGAAGGCGTGGCGGCGGATCTGGTTGTTCCAGTGGTTGCGGCGCGAACGCAGCGGCTCGGTGGCCAGGTCGCTGAAGGTGTCGACGGTCGCGGTCATACGATCGGTCTCCTCGTTGTCTCTCTGGTGGTGATGGGGTCGGGAACGGTTGTGGTACAGCGATTCCGACGTGTCGCAGTGCTCACTTGGAGGCGCCGGCGAACGCGGTGATGGCCGCCTGGAACTCCGGGGACTGAAGCAGTTCGGTCTGGCCGTCGAGTTCTCGTTCGATCGCGGCCTCGAAACCGGACATCGTGTGCGCGTCGAGCGCGGCCTTCGTGAGCCGGAGCGCCGCGGCGCTCTTGCCGGCGAGCTTGCGGGCGACCTTGCCGACCACCTCGTCGAGCGCGGCACGGTCCTCGACGACGCCGTTGACGAGTCCGGCGTCGAGAGCCTCTGCGGCACGCAGCTTCTCACCGAGCAGCGCCAGCTCGTTGGCTCGCACGCGGCCGACGGCCGTGGCGAACGACATCGAGGCCGCGCCGTCGGGCATCAGACCGATGTTGACGAACGCGAGCAGGAAATACGACCTGGCCGTCGTGTAGATGAGGTCGGCACCGAGTGCGAGCGACGCACCGATCCCGGCGGCCGCACCGTCGACCGAGGCGATCACCGGGACCGGGACCGAACGCACGGCCCGGATGAGATCAGAACCTCCGGAGATGATCTGACGCGCCTGCGTCGGAGTGAACCCGGAGGCGCCGCCCGCGGTCGACTGTTCGGCGAAGCCCCGGACATCGGCGCCCGCACTGAAACTGCCGCCCGCGCCGTCGAGCACGATCACGCGGACGTCGTCGCGAGTCGACAACTCCGCCAACGTGTCCTCGATCGCCTGATGGGCCCCGCCGTCGAGGGCGTTCATCCGTTCCGGACGAGAAATCGTCAGGCGCCCGATCCCGGAGTCGTCCACCGATGTGATGACTCCGCCGCGCGTGATCTCTTCGCTCACTGCTCTCCCCACTCCAGGCCGGCTTCTCGGTAGACACAGCCCCCCGCATCTGTGCCATCGCCTAGATTACTACCACAATGCGACGCAGATCACGAGAATCTCGGTTAACTTATCAGACTCGCAAGCCGGGCTCTCCTGCAGTTTTGCCGGTCGATGCCGAAATCTGTCACGAGAACGTGGTCTCCGGATAGGCTCTGTCGTCATGACCGCACGTCCGCAGACGTCGCGCCCGGACACCGGCGCCCGGCGTCGTCGTCCCGCCGACCGGCGACGCATGATCGTCGACGCCGCGGCGAAGGCCTTCAGCGACGGCGGGTACCACGCGGTGCGGCTCGAGGACATCGCCGACGCCGTCGGCATCTCCACCCCGGCGCTGTACCGGCATTTCCCGAACAAGTACGCACTGTTCGCCGAGACCACCGCCGACCTCGCGACCGGCCTGCGCGACGTTCTCGACACCGTCCCGGAGGGGTCGCCCGAGGAGTTGCCCGCACTCCTCGAGGCGATCACCGCCACCTCGTTCGACAATCGCCGCCGCGGTGGGCTGTACCGGTGGGAGTCGCGCTACCTCGAGCCCGCCGACGCCGCGATCGTCCGCGATGTCGTCGTCCACCAGCATCGTCGTGTGCGTGCCGCCGCCCGCCGGCTGCGCCCGTCGCTGACCGATCTCGACGCCAATCTCGTTGCCGCCGCAATGATCAGCGTCGCGGCGAGTCCGACAACGCATCGCGCCTCGTTGCCGGCCCGCGAGGCGACGGCGTTGATGTCGGCCGCCGCGATCGGCCTGCTCGAAGTCGAGCTGCCAGAGCCGACCGACCCCGAGCCGCCGTCGGTGACCGGACTCGCCCCGGCCGCCAAGCGCGAGGTCATCCTGACCGAAGCGATCGAGCTGTTCGCCGCCCGCGGGTTCCGGGACGTGACGATCGAGGACATCGCACACGCGGCCGACCTGCCGGCATCAGGCGTGTACCGCCACTTCCCCAGCAAGGTCGCCATTCTCGAGGCCTCGTTCTGGCGCGCGACCGACCGGGTCACGTCGGCCATCTCCGACGCGCTGGCGGCGTCGACCACGCCCCGCGAGGCGATCGCCGCGATGGTCGCCTCGTACATCCGGTTATCATCCAGCGCAACCGATCTCATCGCGATCTACGAGACCGAGATCGGGCACACGACTCCACAGGCACGCGAGGAACTACGCAACCAGCAGCGGATCACCGTGGACGAGTTCGCCACCTGGCTCACCCGCGTCCGCGACGAGCTGTCGCTCTCGCAGGCGCGGTTCCTCGTACACGCTTCCCTGAACGTGGTCACCGACCTGTCGCGTCAGTCCCTACCGCCCTCCCCCGACCGGATCGACGCACTGGCGATGCGGATTCTGTTGCACGGCTGACTATCTGATGACCGGCAAGCACGCCGAACCTCGCTCCCTGATCCGAAAGAACTGCAGAACCCGAGAGACGTGCTGTGCCACTGCTCCCTGAGGTGCGAGCGAAGCGAGCCACGAAGGGCTTCGTAACGTGTCTCACCAGGCCCTTCGTGGCTCGTCGCTAACGCTCCTCGCACCTCAGGGGGCAATGGTCATGTCGTTCTTCGGATTAGGAAGGCGGTGATTGGTCGCGCTCTCCGCAAGCTCCGGGCGCTCCTCAGGGAGCGATAGGACTCGCTTCTTTGGGATCAGGGAGCCGAGGCCTCACAGCACCGCGAAGTCGTCCATCAGCCAGCGACCGTCCTGCTCCACGAGGGTGACTTTCACCCGCGACTGGTACGGGAATCCCTCCGGGAACTCCTGGGCGGTCTGCGGCGATTTCAGGGTCTGGTCCAGGGTGACCAACACAACGGCCTTGCCGTCGTCGACGGACATGAGGCCCGCATTGTCGGCCGTCGCCGTGGACACCGATTCGGCCTCGGCGGATCCGCGGCGGGCGTCCTGCGAGGACTCGATGTAGGTCTGGGTGAACGCCGGCGTGGAGATCTCCCGGATGCGTCGGTCGAGGTCTGCGTAGTCGGCTGAGTTGTAGGTCGAGATCTCGGCCGCGTACCGCCGGGCGGTCTCGAGGAGGGACGTCGTCGTACCGGCCGACGCGCTCGACTCGGCGCGTTCATCGGCATCCACGTAAGCCACGGCGAGCACCGCCGTCGACGCCGCGAGGACGACGACCGCCACGATCAGCGCGATCACCGCCCACGGTCGGCTGCCGACCTTCGAAGTCCAACCGGTCCACCGGCGGGAACCACTCCGACGCGCCGTGGCGGGATCGAGCTTGCGGGGGGTGCGGTCCGAGCCAGGGCGTGGGTCCGCGACCTCGGTCGTGGCGTCGTCGGACCCGTCGGCGTCGTCCGTATCGGCCGGCTCGTCGGCGCCCGTGGGCTCGTCAGCCGGGCGTCGGCGCTCGGCCTTGCGGGCTGCTTTCGCCGCCTTCGCCTCGGCCTCGGCGCGGTACTTGTCGCGGTTGCTGCGATTGGCCTGCAGGAACTCGTTGCCGTCGAGCGGGGTGACCTGCTCGCCCGTCGGCGATGTCTCCTGGTGAGACTCCGCGTCTACGGACTGTTCGGGCTGGTCGGACGTGGAACGCGACTTCGGCATGCGTTCAATGTAGCGAGACGTTCCCGACGGGTTCGTCTCGCTGCCGGATCACGGCCCGTCGGTCAGAGCGCACCGAGGTCCAGGGACACCCACTGTTTCGGTTCGAGGAACAGCTTGGTCTGGGGACCGTGGTCTTTCTCGGCCATCTCCACGTAGGGGTCGACGGCCTGGGGCGGGAGGTAGCGCGCCGCCATCTCCTGCAGGTCGCCGCGGGTGCCCGGCACCATGTCGACCGCATCCCCCGACACGGCCACGTACATCAGCCGCGGCGACACCTCGTCGACCATGAGCGTGAACCGCCCGGCGGTTCGGATGAGCTGCAACTTGCGCGATTCGGTTCCGGTGAGCAGCCAGGGGCGACCGCCCGGCTCGTACTGGTACCACACCGGGACCGTGAGCGGCGCCCGGCCGGGCTCGGCTTCGACCGACAGCGCCGCGACATGGGGTTCGGACAGGAACGCTTCTCGTTCTGGTTTCGTCAGTGCCATGACCCGACGGTAGTCCGGACCACCGACATTCTCCTCCGGGTTCGACGACCCGGAGGAGAGCGGTGTGACTACTTCCAGGGTTCGAGAACCTCGGCGGCGCGTTCGGCGAGCACCATCTGGAAGATCGGTCCGAAACTGACCCGTGCGACACCGAGTTCGGCCAGTGCCGCTTTGGTGTTCTTGGTCGGATGGCCGATCGCGTTGACCGGCAACGGCAGTTCGCTGGTGAGCCGCTTCTGCGCGGCGTCGTCGTGGAAACCGACCGGGTACAGCACGTCTGCGCCGGCATCGGCAGCCAGCTTCATTCGCTCGATCGCCCGGTCGAGGCGGTCGGATTCGTCGCCGACCTGCTTGACGAACAGGTCGGTGCGCGCGTTGATCACCACATGGACATCGGTGGCGTCGGCCGCCGCCCGGAGCGCACCCACGAAATCGGCGTGCTCCTGTGCCTCGCGAAGGCGTCCGCCCTCGCTGTGCACGGTGTCCTCGATGTTCAGACCGACGGCACCAGCGGCGATCAGGCCCTCGATGAGTGTCTTCGGGTCCTCCCCGTAGCCGGACTCGATGTCGACGGAGATCGGGACGTCGACCGCCGCGGTGATCTGCCGGATGCGAGTGGTCAGTTCCTCGAACGTGATTCCTTCGTTGTCGGGCTTGCCGATCGAGTCCGACACCGGGTGACTGCCGACGGTGAGCGCGGTGAACCCGGCGGAGATCGCCAGGTTCGCCGACCAGGCGTCCCACACCGTGGGCAGGATGACCGGGTTTCCCGGCTGGTGGAGTTCGAGCAGAGTAGTGGCCTTGCCGGCGAGTTCCGTCATGGTCCCTACAACTACGCGAGTTCCCGGTCTCATTCCACCGCCATTCCGCTACTTGCGCCAGAACAAATGGTGCGTCACGCCACTGGTGCTCGGGACGGATTCGTGGTGATACCGGCCCTCGAGCTCCTCGGGTGACTCCCAGAGTTTGAGTCCGGCGCCGATCGTGACGGGTGCGACGGCGATGTGGAGGGTGTCGATGAGGTCGGCGTCGAGGAACTCCCGGACGGTGCTCACGCCGCCGCCGATACGTACGTCCTTGCCGTCCGCCGCGGCCTTCGCCTGCTCGGCGGCCTCGGCCGGGGTCGCGTCCAAGAAGTGAAACGTGGTGTCACTCAGCGTGAACGACGGCCGCACATGGTGCGTCAGTACGAAGACGGGAGTGTGGAACGGCGGCTCATCACCCCACCAGCCCTGCCACTCATGGTCGGTCCACGGTCCGCGCTGATAACCGAACTTGTTGCGGCCCATGATCTCCGCACCGATGTTATGAGCGAAGTCGCGGGTGAAATAGTCGTCGAGGCCGCGGGTGCCACCCGGGTCGGTCCGGTTGGGCCAGCTCGCGGTGGCGCCCGCCCACGACATCAGTTCCCACGGTTCGACGCGATCACCGAAGGGACGCTCGAACGTCTGGTTCTCCCCCGCCCCGACCCCATCTTGTGAGATCGAGAAGTTCTGGACTCTGAGTAGCTGTGGCATGGTTCCGCTTCCTTGTCGGCCGGCACGAGCAATCTATGTGGACAGACTCGGTGTCGCAGCCAAACTCATCGATGCGACTCGGCGCGGAGCACGCCGGACGCCGATCGTGCGACGCCGGGTCAGGCGAGCGCCTGCGCGATGACCTCCGCGACGGGGGTCGACGACCGGCCGATGAGCGATCGGAGATCGCCGGAAGTGGTGTCGAGCTCACCGCGGCTGATCCCGGCATCCGCGCCGGCCAGCATCGCGGCGACCGGTTCGGGCAGACCCGCGCTGACGAGAGCGGCCTGGTAGTCGGCTTCGGAGAGGTCGCGGTATTCGACGCTCGACCCGGACACCTCACCGATCGCTTGGGCGAATTCGCCGTAGGTCAGCCGCTCGTCGCCACCCAACTCGTAGACCTTGCCGACCTGGTCGGTGTCGGCGGTGAGGACCGCTGCGGCCGCAGCCGCGTAGTCGGCGCGAGCGGCGGCAGCGAGTCTCCCCTCACCCGCGGCACCCAGGAGTGTTCCGGTCGACGCCGCCTGCGGGATGGCGGCCAGGTAGTTCTCCCAATACCAGCCGTTGCGCAGGATCACGGCGGGCACCGACGACTCGTTCAGCCGGGCTTCGGTGGCGACGTGCTCGGGAGCCAGACCCAGACCGCTCGTGTCGGCGTGCAGCAGGCTGGTGTAGGCGATCAGTTCGACGGAGTTGGCCTCCGCCGCCTCGATCACGTTGGTGTGCTGGGCAACACGCTGCCCGACCGCCGAACCCGAGACCAGCAGCAACTTGTCGACGCCGGCGAGGGCGTCGACAAGTGATGCCGGATCGTCGTAGTCGGCGACACGGACCGAAACGCCTTGCGACACAAGATTCGAGGCCTTCGACTCGTCGCGGACGATCGCCACCACGTCGGGGGCGGCAATGCCCCGGGCGAGTAGTTCGTCGATCACGAGTCCGCCGAGCTGCCCCGTCGCGCCGGTCACTGCTGTGGTCATCTGATTCCTCATCTCTGTCGGTTGGACGACTCCCAGTATGCACTTACTTTTCGTAAGTGCAACACGAACTGTTAGCAAGGTCTCGTAGATTCGGCTACCGTTGAGCACATGACCGAGATGAGCGACCAGTCCCTCGAGGCGGACGTCTTCGCCCGGGACTGCTCGTCCCGGACGACACTGCAGACAGTCACCGGACGGTGGGGCAGCCTCGTGCTGATCGCTCTGGGAGAGAGCAACTATCGATTCAGCGCGCTGCGGCGACGCGTCGACGGCGTGAGCGAACGGATGCTCTCGCAGACCCTCCAGAGCCTCGAACGCGACGGCATGATCGTGCGCACCGTCCTCGAAGCCATCCCGCCGAAGGTCGAGTACCACCTCACTCCGCTCGGCAGGCAGGTCGCCGACCAGTTGAGCGGCCTGATCGAACTCGTGCAAGACAACATGCCGGCCGTCCGCGACGCCCAGGCCGACTACGACGAGCGACGCGGCGGCGACTGAAACCGCTCTCGTCGGGTACACGTGGAGACGTAGGAGTTCGACGACGAGAGGAGCGTCCCGATGACGTCACCGGAAGCCGACCTGCCGGTCGAGGCCAACGAGGCCGATGCACTCGAGCAGGCCCAGACGGCAGCGCCCGACCCCGCTGAAGGTGTCAACCCCAGCGTGCCGTTCGAAGCCGACGACGCCGACGCCGCCGAACAGGCCACCGAGGTCGAGATCGACCCCGAGGACTACCCCCGGGAGTAGCGCAGCGGGCGGCCTGGCCGCCGCATGCGGCTGACCGCCCGTTTTGTCGTCCGACATGACCATGCGCTAAAGTCTGTCCTCGGTCCTGATGACGCGCTCCACGAGCGCCGAGCAGGTCCGAGGCAGTCCCCCATAGCTCAATTGGCAGAGCATTCGACTGTTAATCGAACGGTTACTGGTTCGAGTCCAGTTGGGGGAGCAAGAGGCCCGTCACCCGCGTCGGCAGGTGACGGGTTTTCTCGTCTTCGGCAGTCGTGCCGGTCCGCATTCATATGACCGTCGCCCGTGCGGTAATGTCCAGCAGCGGGCTCTCGGGCCCACGGGGCGGTAGCTCAGTCGGTTAGAGCCGCGGACTCATAATCCGTAGGTCGCGGGTTCGAGCCCCGCCCGCCCCACGCACGAAAAGCGTTGTAGCACAGAGCGAGAGCAAACAATCCCCCGGCCGGGCCCGCAGCGCTCACTCACCCACTGTGGGTGGCACATCGGTCGAGTCGGCCATCACCGCAGAGCCACTGAGTGTCTCGTTGGCGCGGCGCTCGACCAGCAGCGGCACGAAGTCGCGCACGTCGGTGCCGTCGAAGTGTCGGTACGCGGCTTCGACCGCATCGGCCACTTCCTCGGGTTTTCTGTCGCCGTACATCCCGATCAGGCGGTGCTGAACCTCGGTGACCTGCCGGCGCTCGTCATTCGCGTCCACGCTCCCACGCTAGGCAGCGACCGGTCGTCTCCCAGTGTGGGAGGCAAACCGTCGTCGACTGTTCAGCTGAAGTTCGTCGCCGGCCGCCGCCACCGGGCTCATCGTTCGACGCGACACCAGTACTCGGTCTCACCGGGAATGGGCGTGAGTCTGACCTCTCCGCCCTCGGGACGGTCGAACAGCCGGATGCCCGCCCCCAGGAACACCGGGACGAAGAACACGAGCACCTCGTCGAGCAGCCCGTGATCGATCATCTGTCGCGCGACGTCGGCGCCGATGACGGTGACGTAACCATCGCCGGCCGTCCGGGCGGCGAGGTCGACCGCCTCGTGCAGATCCGAGACGAACGTGAAGCCGTCGACGGGGTCCGCCGGCGGGTTGTGTGTGAGAACGACGGCGGGACCGTCGTATTCGCCGCCGAACGCACCCTCGCGGTCGGTGCCCTTGTTGGGGTCATCGCCGCGGAACGACCGGTTGCCGACCAACACCGCGCCGGTACCACGCATCAACCGGTCGGCCGCGTCGTCGGCTGCCCGGTTCTGTCCCTCGGCGGGGACGTCGAAGAACCGGGTCAGCCACGACATGTCCCCGCCGGGGCCCGCGATGTACCCGTCGAGCGATGCGGTCGCCGAATAGATGGTGGTCGCCATGATCAGTGCCCTTCGTAGCGGTGTCGACAGATAGACCGGCGCCACCACGCGAACTCATCGGCCCGGCGGGGGCTTCGACTCGGCTCAACCCACAGCGCCGGCGCGACCGGCAGGACTCAGCCCGCGTCGACGATGGGGTCGACCGCCTGTTCCAGCAGGCTCCGACGGTAGGCCTCGAGGGCGACGAGATCGCCGAAGACCGCGTTGTACCCGTCCGGGTCGTCGCTGGGTGCCATCCGGCGCAGACGCGACTTGATGTCGGCGATCTGGGAACCGACCCACACCTCTTGCAGCCGGGCGAGCACGCTCGTGATGTAGCGCGCGATGTTGTCCTCGTCGACCGGCATCGACTCGACCGCCAGCTCGGTCACCAGCGGGTCGATGACGGGGTCGTCGACGGCATTGCGCACGGCGTCGACCCAGGCCGCGCCACCCAGCCCGGCCGACGTGCCCCCGAGGCCGGTCATCGCCTGCCGGATGATGGCGTAGGCCGGCTCGTTGAAGCACTCGACGGGCAGCGAGTCGAAGACCGTGCCGGCGATCGCCGGATACTGCAGCGCCGCCTTCAGTGCTTCCCGCTGCGGCCACAGGCGCGGGTCGTTGGGCTGGGGGCGGGCGGACGTCGGCGCGGCCTCCGCCTCCGGCCGATTACGAGCACCGCGACCGCTCCCCCGACTGCCGGAGTTACTGACGCCCTGCGCCTTTCGGATTCTCGCGCCTTCTTCGCGGACTCTGCCGAGAACCTGGGAGACCTCCTCCCAACCGACCCAACCCGCCAGCTGGCGGGCGTACTCGTCACGCAGCGCGATGTCCTTGATCCGGGCGACCACCGGGACGGTGTCGCGCAACGCGTGGACGCGGCCCTCGGCGGTGTCGAGGTCGTGGCCGGCGAGGAGGGCCTTGATCGCGAACTCGAACATCGGCACCCGACGCGCGACCAGGTCGCGGACGGCGGCGTCGCCCTTCTCCTGCCGGAGTTCGCAGGGGTCCATGCCGTCGGGCGCGATCGCCACGAACGTCTGCCCCGAGATGGACTGTTCGCCCTCGAAGGCCTTGAGCGCGGCTGCTTTTCCGGCATCGTCCCCGTCGAACGTGTAGATCACCTCGCCGCGGAAGTACGAGTCGTCCATCATCAGCCGCCGGATGAGGGCGAGGTGGTCCTCACCGAAGGCGGTCCCACACGAGGCGACCGCGGTGGTGACGCCGGCCAGATGCATCGCCATGACGTCGGTGTAGCCCTCGACGACCACCACCTGATGTCCCTTGGCGATGCTCTTCTTCGCGTGATCGAGACCGAACAGCACCTGAGACTTCTTGTACAGCATGGTTTCCGGCGTGTTCATGTACTTGCCGAGGTTGTCGTCGTCGAACAGTTTGCGGGCGCCGAAGCCGATGATGTCCCCGCCGAGGTTGCGGATCGGCCACAGGAGACGGCGATGGAAGCGGTCGATCGGCCCCTTGCGTCCTTGTTTGGACAGGCCGGCGGCCTCTAGTTCGCTGAACTCGAAGCCCTGCGACAGCAGCGCCTTGGTCATCGTGTCCCAGCCGGCAGGTGCGTAACCGCAACCGAATTGGACGGCCGCCACCGCGTCGAAGTCGCGTTCCTTGAGGTAGTCGCGCGCCGGCTGCGCCTCGGGTGACTGCAGCGCGGCCGCGTAGAACTTGGCCGCGGCGGCGTTGGCGGCCACCAATCGCGCGCGGGTGCCGCGGTCCCGCTTGATGGCGGTACCGCCGCCCTCGTAGTTGATCTGGTAGCCGATCCGATCGGCGAGCTGCTCGACCGCCTCGACGAAGCTGATGTGCTCCTGCTTCTGCAAGAAGCTGTAGACGTCGCCGCCCTCGCCGCAGCCGAAGCAGTGGAAGTGGCCGTGATTGGGACGGACGTGGAACGACGGCGACTTCTCGTCGTGGAAGGGGCACAGACCCTTGAGGCTGTCGGCACCGGCGCGCCGGAGGGCGACGTAGTCGCCGACGATGTCCTCGATCCTCGTCTGCTCACGGATCGCCGTGATGTCGCGATCGGGAATTCGGCCTGCCACGCGACCAGTGTAGTGACGCCGGTGAGGCCGCCCGGCCGGGTGCTTCGTCGACCACGCCCGGCCTACCCCAGATGCGCCTGGGCCCCCGAATTGTGCTTGTCGGTGCGCTCGAGCCGGCCTTCGGTCATGGACGCGATCTGGTCGACGATGACCCGCATCCGGGCGGCATCGTCGGACGCGGCGTTCCACCACGGCACGAAGATCGGGTCCAGGCCCCCGGGCGCCGCCTCGGCGAACCAGTTCGCGACCCGGTGGATGCGTTCCCGCTGACGACGCTGCGTCGCCTTGTGCCGCTCGTTGGAGAAGATGAAACGCAGTGCCAGGGTCTTGAGCATCGACACCTCGGCGGCGATGAGTTCCGGCACCTCGAGGTCGGCGTCGTAGCGCGAGACCGGCCGGTCGCCGACCACCTCGCGGGTGCCGGTGATCGCGGCCGACGCGAAGCGGCCGATGAACTCACTGGTCAACCTCTTGAGCGCGACGTAGGAGTCGAGCGTGCCGTCGAAGACACCCACCGACCGCACGATGTCCATGCGGTGCAGGCGGGCGGCGGCGTCGACGAGGGCCTCAGGGTCGAGACCCGGGAATTCCTTGGCGCCGATGTCGGCGAGCGCGCGTTGGTCCTGCGGATCGCCGAGGGTCCGCAGGTCGATTCGGCCACCGATGACGCCGTCCTCGAGGTCGTGCACGGAGTACGCCACGTCGTCGGACCAGTCCATGATCTGGGCCTCGACGCACTGTCGGGTCCCGGGCGCCTCCCGACGAATCCACGCCAGCATGGCGGCATCGTCGTCGTAGGCGCCGAACTTGCCTCCGGGCGTGCGTCGGGTCCACGGATACTTCAGGGTCGCGTCCAGCGACGCGCGGGTGAGGTTGAGGCCGGCGCTGCGCCCGTCGGCATCGAGCAGCTTGGGTTCGAGCCGCGTCAGGATGCGCAGGTTCTGGGCATTGCCCTCGAAACCACCGTGCTCCGCCGCCACCTCGTCGAGCGCGCGTTCGCCGTTGTGTCCGTAGGGCGGATGCCCGATGTCGTGGGCGAGTCCGGCGAGTTCGACAAGGTCGGGTTCGGCGCCGAGACCGATGGCGATCCCCCGGCCGATCTGCCCGACCTCGAGCGAATGTGTGAGCCGGGTACGGGGCGTGTCGCCCTCGCGCGGACCGACGACCTGCGTCTTGTCGGCCAGCCTGCGCAGGGCGGCCGAGTGCAGGACCCGCGCACGGTCCCGCGCGAAGTCGCTTCGATGGTCGGTCCGGGTGCCGGGCAGGCTCGCGACCTTGGCGCCCTCGGGCACGAACCGCTCGACGGCCTCTTCGCCGTAGGTTGCCACCGTCGGGAGCACATGCCCGACCGTCTCGGGACCCTGTCGGGTGCTAGTCAAGCACCCAGCCCCGGGCGACGGCGAAGTCGGTGACCCGCTGCCTGATCGCCACGATCTGACGAGCCGTGAGGGCGCCGTCGGCGTCGAGGAGCAGCTCGGTGAGCTCTTCGGTGAACGCGGCGGCATCCAGCGAGCCGCCCCCGCCGCGCGGACGACGACTGCCGCGGTCGTCGTGACGTCCGCGGTCGCCCCGGTCGCCTCGGTCACGGTCGCGGCCGTGGTGCTCGTCGCGGCGGTGCGCCCGTGCGCCGGCGGTGTCGTCGGCCGGCGCGGCCTCGGTCACCGCGACGTTGACGGCCTTGGAACCGCGGTCGGTCTCCTCGATGTCGAAGGACACCTTGGCACCCGGTTTCAACGAGTTCTCGTCGATGTCGATGTCGTTGATGTGGAGGAACACATCGGCGCCGCCCGATTCCGGCGCCAAGAACCCGAATCCCCGATTCGCGTCGTAATGAACGACTTTCCCGCTGACAGACACGACTCCACTCACTCTCTCGTCGCGCGCACGACGGACCCCATGCCCTACTCCACGCGACAAC
The DNA here is from genome assembly GCF_016924115.1 of Gordonia sp. BP-119. Taxonomy (NCBI): domain Bacteria; kingdom Bacillati; phylum Actinomycetota; class Actinomycetes; order Mycobacteriales; family Gordoniaceae; genus Gordonia; species Gordonia sp. BP-119. Next base: position 4,339 of record NZ_JAFFZF010000043.1, on the reverse strand, counting down.
TCGTCATCGATTGTGACAGACATCCGCAGGTCAGGCGGAATCGTGAACACCCGGCCCGCGCGGCCGGGAGCGGGATCACGCGCCGAGCAGCTTGCCGCCGAGATACTCGGCGACCTTGTCGAGCGCGACCCGCTCCTGGCTCATGGTGTCCCGTTCGCGCACCGTGACGGCCTGGTCGTCGAGGGTGTCGAAGTCGACCGTCACGCAGAACGGCGTGCCGATCTCGTCCTGCCGGCGGTACCGCTTGCCGATGCCCTGTGCGTCGTCGAACTCGACGTTCCAGTGCTTGCGGAGTTCGGCGGCGAGGTCGCGGGCTTTCGGCGAGAGCTTCTCGTTGCGCGAGAGCGGCAGCACGGCGACCTTGATCGGGGCCAGCCGGCGGTCGAGCCGCAGCACCGTCCGAGTGTCGGTGCCGCCCTTCGCGTTCGGCACCTCCTCCTCGGTGTAGGCGTCGCACAGGAAGGCCATCAGCGAGCGGGTCAGGCCGGCCGCCGGCTCGATGACGAACGGGGTGTAGCGCTCACCCGACGCCTGGTCGAAGAACGACAGGTCCTCACCCGAGTGCTTGCTGTGGGTGGACAGGTCGTAGTCGGTGCGGTTGGCGACACCCTCGAGCTCACCCCACGGGTTGCCGGTGAAGCCGAACTTGTACTCCACGTCCACGGTCCGCTTGGAGTAGTGCGACAACTTCTCCTTCGGGTGGTCGTAGAGCCGCAGGTTCTCCGGATCGATGCCCAGGTTGACGTACCAGTCGAAGCGCTGGTCGATCCAGTACTGGTGCCATTCCTCGTCCTCGCCCGGCTTGACGAAGAATTCCATCTCCATCTGCTCGAACTCGCGGGTGCGGAAGATGAAGTTGCCCGGCGTGATCTCGTTGCGGAAGCTCTTGCCGATCTGCGCGATGCCGAACGGCGGCTTCTTGCGGGCGGTGGTCATCACGTTCTTGAAGTTCACGAAGATGCCCTGCGCGGTCTCGGGACGCAGGTAGTGCAGACCCTCTTCGTCGTCGACGGGCCCGAGGAACGTCTTCATCAGACCGCTGAACGCCTTGGGCTCGGTCCAGTTGCCGGGCTGCCCGGTCTCCGGGTCGTTGATGTCGGCCAGACCGTTGGCCGGCGGGTGCCCGTGCTTGGCCTCGTAGGCCTCGATGAGATGGTCGGCGCGGTAGCGCTTGTGGGTGTGCAGCGACTCGACCAGCGGGTCGGTGAACACCTCGACGTGGCCCGAGGCCTCCCACACCTGACGCGGCAGGATGACCGACGAGTCGAGGCCGACGACGTCCTCGCGGCTGATGACCATCGTGCGCCACCACTGCCGCTTGATGTTCTCCTTGAGTTCGACGCCGAGCGGGCCGTAGTCCCACGCCGATTTGGTACCGCCGTAGATCTCACCGCACTGGTACACCAGGCCCCGGCGCTTGGCGAGGTTGACGACGGATTCCACATTGGACTGGGCGGCCACGGTTAACTGCTCTCCACGGGTTGAGGTGTTCGGCTGGGACGGTCGTGCTGACGCTCGGTGCTCGACGTGCATCCACCAGATGCGGGCGGCAACCCGTACAGACTACCGAGCACATGTGCCGTTTCCCGAAACCACCGGCAACGGTGCACCCGTCGGACCCACATGCACGGACGGGAACTGCCAGAGTGGCAGGGTGATCGTTCGCATACGACGACGCGTCGGCGTCCCCCCATCGGCCCGCGGGCGTCGGCCTGTCCTCGCCTCGACCGGCCTCGCACTGACACTGGCACTGGCCGTGGGGTGTTCGTCCGAGCAGCCCGCCGAGCCCCAGCGACCCTCGTCGGCACCGGTGTCGACGCCCTCTCCCGAACCACCGATCGACGAGGTCACCCCGGCCGCGCTGGCCGACGCCGTCACCCTCGACAACGTGATGGCGCACGTTCGCGCACTGGCCCAGATCGCCGACAACAACGGCGGCAACCGCGCGGCCGGCACACCCGGGTACGACGCCTCGCTGGACTACGTCGCCGGGCTCCTCCGCACGGCGGGCTTCGACGTGACGACGCCGCCCGTCGAGTACGAGCGCTTCGACGCCGGTCCGGTCAGCCTCACCGCCGACGGCCTGAAGGTCGCCACCCGCGTCGTCGAGTATTCGGCCGGAACCGGCGACACCCCGGTCACCGGGGCCCCGGTTGCCGTCAACGGCCTCGGATGCGCGAACACCGACTTTCCGGCCACGACGCGTGGCGCGATCGCCGTCATCACCCGAGGTACCTGCACCTTCGCCGACAAGGCACGGAACGCCGAGTCGGCCGGCGCGGTCGGGGTCGTCATGGCCAACAACGAGCCCGGCCCGCTCACCGGCGCCACCCTGGGGCCGGACGACCGCCCGGGGATCCCGGTCCTCGGCATCGCGGGCGACGACGCCGATCGGGTGCGGTCGGCGCGATCGGTCGCGCTTGCGGTCGAGGCGAAGACCACCGGCATCACCACGCGAAACCTGATCGCCGAGACCCGGACGGGCACCGGCGACGACGTCGTCATGGCCGGGGCACACCTCGACAGCGTCGCCGACGGACCCGGCATGAACGACAACGCCAGCGGCTCCGCGGCCGCGCTCGAGACGGCTCTGCGACTCGGGTCGTCGCCGCGGGTCCCGCACCGCGTGCGATTCGCGTTCTGGGGCGCGGAGGAGGACGGGCTCGTGGGTTCCACCGAGTACGTCCGGGGACTCGACCCGGCCGCGCGTACGGCAGTGGCCCTCTACCTGAACTTCGACATGCTCGCCTCACCCAACGGCGGGTACTTCACCTACGACGGCGACGACTCCGAGCGTCAGGGAGCCGGCCCCGGCCCGGACGGCTCCGGGGGCATCGAGCGGACCTTCGAGAAGTTCTACGCCGATCGCGGCATCCCCCTCGCCCCCGACGACTTCGACGGCCGTTCCGATTACGGCCCGTTCATCGCGGTGGGCATCCCCTCCGGCGGGGTGTTCACCGGCGCGGAAACAAAGAAGGACGAAGCGCAGGCGGAGATGTGGGGCGGCCGGGCCGGAGAACCCTTCGACCCCGACTACCACACCGCACGCGACACCCTCGACAACCTGAACACCGACCTGCTGGCCGTCAACTCGGCTGCGGTCGCGTCCGCGGTCGCGACCTACGCGTTGTCGACCGCAGGTGCGGACGGGGTCCCGCCGCCGGCCGAGCGCCGACGTGCAGACGAGGGCTGACCAGCGGCGACACCGGTGGCACGGATTGAAAACCATTTCCGATAGAATGGCCGGATCAGTGGCGCGAGCCAGGCGAGGAGGAGCGTGATGTCGACGCAACCGTTGGACGGGCCCGGACCGATCGAAGCGGCCGATGCCGCGGCGCGGGAAGCCGCCGCCGACCTCCTGCGCGCCCTCGCCTCCCCCACTCGCGTCGCCATCGTGCTGTCCCTGCGGGAGCGGGTGCAGTGCGTCCACGAACTCGTCGGGCACCTGGGCTTGAGTCAGCCACTGGTCAGCCAGCACCTGCGCGTGCTCAAGGACGCCGGTGTGGTGCGAGGCCAGCGCAACGGCCGCGAGATCACCTACGAACTCCTCGACGACCACGTCGCGCACATCGTCGGCGATGCGCTGATCCACGCGAACGAGACCACCGACGGCCGCGCCGTGCCGTCCGATGCGTCCCGGGCGGTGAACGAATGAGTGGCGTCGCATCGGGGCCGCAGCCGGTCACCGGCATCCGGTCGACGCGCCAACGCGCTGCGATCGCCGACGCCCTGGCCGGCACCGAGGACTTCTGCTCCGCGCAGGAACTCCACGAGATCCTCAAGGCCCGGGGCGAATCCATCGGCCTGACGACGGTGTACCGCAATCTGCAGGCACTGAGCCAGGCCGGGCAGATCGATGTCCTGTGGGACGGCTCCGGTGAGACCCGCTACCGCCACTGCTCGTCGGGACACCACCACCACCTCGTCTGCCGGGAGTGCGGCACCACCGTCGAGGTCCAGGCCGAACCGGTCGAACGCTGGGCCGCGAAGATCGCCACCCAGCACGGCTTCACCGACATCAACCACACCGTCGAGGTCTTCGGGCGCTGTGGGGACTGCCGAACCGCCGAGAAGGACTGAGCTTTCAGCGCCCCCTGATCCGAAAGACCACACCCCACTGGTCCCTGATCCGAAAGAACCACACACCGCTGGTCTGTGGCGTGCGAGCGATGCCCCTCCCACTGCTCCCTGAGGTGCGAGGAGCGCTAGCGACGAGCCACGAAGACATCCCAGGGGTGCAAGGTGTCAAGCGGCGAGGTTGGCGCGGTGGTTCCAGGCGGTGTGTTCGTTGTAGAGGGTGCGGTGTTTGAGGCAGCCGTGGAGGATGCCGATGAGCCGG
>NZ_JAFFZF010000042.1:0-39434 GCF_016924115.1 Gordonia sp. BP-119 | reverse complement strand
CCGTAGAAAGGACCGCCGCCTGACCCCTAAACCCCTTCCGGCCGGGACAAGCTCGCTGCTCCTTGGGCACATAAGCCCGACCCTGAGCCTGAGCAGTCCCACCCCGGCGCGAACCAAGCTCGAATGAAGGCTGTTGGGTACCAACCCGTTTGACCGCTAGGTAGAGCCCGCGCCAGGCAACGACCCCGGCCATCCAAAACCCCACCATCATCCATCCCGCAGCCACCACCGGCCGCCGGGCCACACCCCCACGCCCACACCCATCACAGGACCCTGTTGACACAAACCCTCATAGGCTGCTCAGGGAGCGGGTGGGGGACGCGCTTTTCTTGCTCCCTGAGGTGCGAGCGAAGCGAGCCTACTTGTGCTCCCTGAGGTGCGAGCGCAGCGAGCCACGAAGGGGCTCGCGAGGTGCCTTACCAGGCCCTTCGTGGCTCGTCGCTATCGCTCCTCGCACCTCAGGGACCAATGGGTGTGTGGCGCTCTCGGATTAGGGAGCGGGGTGGGGACGCGCTTTTCCTGCTCCCTAAGGTGCGAGCGAAGCGAGCCTTCTTGTGCTCCCTGAGGAGCGAGCTTGCGAGCGTCACGAAGGGTCTCAGCTCGCCTCGATGGCCCCGGTGAACTGGCTTTCGTACAGCCGGCAGTAGGCGCCGCGGGCGGCGAGCAGTTCGTCGTGGTTGCCCTGCTCGACGATGTGCCCGTCCTCCATGACGACGATGACGTCGGCGTCGCGCACCGTGGAGAGTCGGTGCGCGATGACGAAACTCGTGCGATCCGACCGCAGATTGGCCATCGCCTTCTGGATGAGCAGCTCGGTGCGGGTGTCGACGGAACTCGTCGCCTCGTCGAGGATGAGGATCGTGGGCCGGGCGAGGAAGGCCCGCGCGATCGTGATGAGCTGCCGCTCACCGGCACTGACGCCACCGCCCTCGTCGTCGAGCACGGTGTCGTAGCCGTCGGGGAGGGTGCGCACGAAGTGGTGGACGTGACTCATCCGGGCGGCGTCGAGCACCTCCTCTCGCGAGGCGGTGGGATCGCCGTAGGCGATGTTGTCGTAGATCGTGCCGCCGAACAGCCACGAGTCCTGCAGCACCATGCCGGTGCGCTCGCGCAGGTCGTCTCGCGTCATGTCCGTGGAGTCGACGCCGTCGACCCGGATGACACCGGAATCGACGTCGTAGAACCGCATGATCAGGTTGACCAGGGTGGTCTTGCCCGCGCCGGTCGGGCCGACGATCGCGACCATGTGCCCGGGACGCGCGACCAGACTGAGATTCTCGATCAGCGGCTTGTCCTCGACGTAGCGGAAGGAGACGTCGTCGAACTCGATGAGTCCCTTGTCCTCGGCGGGCGTCTTCGGATTCGCGGCGTCGGGCGACTGCTCGTCGGCGTCCAGGATGTCGAAGATCCGCTCGGCGGAGGCGACACCGCTCTGCATCAGGTTGATCATCGAACCGATCTGCGTCAGCGGCTGCGTGAACTGGCGCGAGTACTGGATGAACGCCTGCACCTCACCGAGACTCAGCGAGCCCGACGCCACGCGCAGACCACCGACGACCGCGACCGCCACGTAGTTCAGGTTCCCCAGGAACATGATCGTCGGCATGATGACGCCGGAGATGAACTGTGCGCGCCAACTCGACTCGTACAGTTTCTCGTTGCGCTCGTCGAAGGTCGCCTCGATCTCGCGCTGACGGCCGAAGGCGGTCACCAGCTCATGCCCGGTGAAGGCCTCCTCGACCTGAGCATTGAGCGCGCCCGTCGACGACCACTGGGCCGAGAAGTGCGGCTTCGAACGCTTCGCGATGATGCCGGTCGCGATGATCGCCAGCGGCACCGTGGCCACCGCGATGAGCGCCAGCAGCGGCGAGATCCAGATCATCATGATCAGCAGCGCGATCACCGTCAGCACCGAGTTCGCGAACTGGGAGATGGTCTGCTGCATGCTCTGTGACAGGTTGTCGAGATCGTTGGTCACCCGGCTCAACAGCTCGCCGCGCGGCATCGTGTCGTAGTAGCGCAGCGGCAGGCGATGCACCTTGGCCTCGACGTCGTCGCGGAGCCGGCGGATGGTGCCGACGACGACGATGTTCAGCAGGTACCCGGCGAGCCAGGCGAGCGCCGAGGACACCACGTACAGCACGAGGGTGATCAGCAGCACGCGACCGACGGCGCCGAAATCCACTCCGACGCCGGGGGTCACGTCCATCGACGAGACCATGTCGGCGAACGTGTCGTCACCGCTCTCGCGGAGCCCGGCCACCGCCTGTTCCTTGGTGAGCCCCTCGGGCAGGGTGCGGCCGATCACGCCGTCGAAGACGAGGTCGGTGGCGTAACCCAGCACGCGGGGCGCGATCGCGATCAGCACGACCGAGCCGACCAGCGACGCGAGCGTGACCGTCATCAGCAGTCGGTACGACGCGAGCTGTGCGACAACGCGTTTGACCGACGGCCAGAACGAGCGAGGCTTGGATTCGGGTCCGGCCGCCATCGGCGGGTCTCCGGGCCGGGTCATGAGCGCTCCTCCATCGCCATCTGCGATTCGACGATCTCGGCGTAGGTCGGGCACGACTGCCGCAGGTCGTCGTGGGTACCGAGCCCGACGACCCGGCCGCGATCTAGCACGACGATCTGCTCGGCGTCGACGATGGTCGAGATGCGTTGCGCCACGACGATGACCGCGGCGTCGCGGGTGGCGGGGCGCAGTGCGGCGCGCAGCCGCGCATCGGTGGTCAGGTCGAGCGCGGAGAACGAGTCGTCGAAGAGGTAGATCGCGGGCCGTCGGATGAGGGCGCGTGCGATCGCCAGGCGCTGCCGCTGCCCGCCGGAGACGGTCGTACCGCCCTGGGACACCTTGGTGTCCAGGCCGTCGGGCATCGCGGACACGAAGTCCTCCGCCTGCGCGATGCGCAGCGCCTCCCAGATCTCATCGTCGGTGGCGTCGGCCTTGCCGTGCAGCAGGTTCGAGCGGATGGTTCCCGAGAACAGGTACGGCCGCTGGGGCACCAGCCCGACGACCGACCGTAGCTCGTCGGGATCGAGCCGCTTGACGTCGGTGCCGCCGACCCGGACCGCGCCGGAGGTCGTGTCGATCAGCCGCGGCACCAGCCCGACGAGGGTGGTCTTGCCCGACCCCGTCGAGCCGACGATCGCGGTCGTGGTGCCCGGCTCGACGCGGAAGTCGATGCCGCTCAACACCGGGTCGTCGGCGCCGGGATAGCGGAACTCGGCGGCATCGAACTCCACCGTGCCGGGGTGGGTGGCGAAACCGACCGGTTCACTCGGCGGATGGACCGAGGTGTCGGTGGCGAGGACCTCGGAGATGCGTTCGGCGCAGACCGCCGCGCGCGGGGCCATCATCGCCAGGAACGACGCCATCATCACCGACATCAGGATCTGCATCACGTAGCTCATCACCGCGGTCAGTGCGCCGATCTCCAGCGAACCGTCGGAGACCGCGTGCCCGCCGAACCAGATCACCGCGACGATGGTGACGTTGGTGATCACCATGACGACCGGGAACATCAGGGCCATCAATCGGCCGACGTGCAGGGTCGCGTCGGCGAGGTGGTCGTTGGCCACGGCGAAACGCTTGCGTTCGTAGTCTTCTCGCACGAACGCCCGCACAACCCGGATGCCGGTGATCTGCTCGCGCAGGACGCGGTTGACGTTGTCGATCCGTTCCTGCATCGCCCGGAAGCCGGGGATCATCTTCGCGATGATGGCCCCCATCGACACCCCGAGGATGGGCACCGCGATGGCGATGACCCAGGACAGGGCCGGCGCCTCCCGGACGCCCATGACGATCCCGCCGATGCACATGATCGGCGCCATCACCAGGATCGCGCTGCTCATCACGATGAGCAGCTGCACCTGCTGGACGTCGTTGGTGGTGCGGGTGATCAGTGACGGCGCGCCGAACGTGCCGACCTCGCGTGCGGAGAAGGAGTTCACCCGGTGCAGGAGGTCGCCCCGGATGTCGCGCCCGACCCCGAGCGCGGCGCGCGCGCCGAAGTACTGCGCGGTCACCGTCACGATGATCTGGGCGACGCTCACCAGCAGCATCCAGCCGCCGATGCGCAGGATGTAACCGGTGTCCCCGCGGGCGACGCCGTTGTCGATGATGTCGGCGTTGAGGCTCGGCAGGTACAGCATCGCGATGGTCGCCAGCAGTTGCAGCACGATGACGAGCGCGACGTTGATGCGGTACCGGGAGAGGTAGGTGCGGACGAGTCGGGTCAGCATCTAGGCGCCGGGAGCGAAGCGAGCGGGCCGAAGGCAACGGTAGGCGCCGGGAGCGAGAGCCGGCCGGAGTTCACTGCGATCACCTGCGCCAGACTAGTTGCCGCTCGCAACGGACGCCGCCGAGTATCTGCCCACCGGGAATCCGCGCAGGCGGGGACCGTGGGCAGCCGCTCAGGCGGTGGGCGGCTCGGTCAGCGCGACGGCTGCCTCGGCGGTGTGGGTGAGGAAGGTGAACGACTCCTGGAAGTACAGGTTCACCACGTCGGCGTCGTGTGAGTCGTAGCCGATCGACACGTCCTGGCCGATGGTCAGTTCGAAGTCACCGCCGCGGGTGCTCATCACGAACGCGCCGCTGATCGCCGGCGCCCACACGATGTCGCCGGTGAACAGGCGCTGGATGTGTTCGAGGATCGGGTAGCCGTGGTTCGACGTCTCGTTGACCTGGGTGTAGGCATCGGCCGACAGGGCCACCGCGTACGGACCGTCGACCGACGCCAGGCGCAGTGTGCTCAGCGCCTGGCTGACCGCCTCCGGGTAGTCGCGCACGTCGGCGGGCAGCGGGATCGGGGTGGCGGCGGCCTCGGCGCGGATGCCGGTGATCGCCGCCGCGGCGTAACCCTCGAAGATCGCCCGGTCCTCGGCGAGCGCGAGTTCGCGCGCGGCCTCCACGACCGGGTCCCAGTCGGAGTCCTTGGCGCCGCGGTCGACGTCGTCGATGGCCTCGCGGGACACCGTGAACGGGACCTTGAGTTCCACGAGCGACTGGGTGCGCCGTTGGAAGGCGGTGATCCCCTGCGACGGTGAGTCGATCTTGGTGCGATGTCCGAGCGTCACCGATGCGGTGTCGGAGCCGAGCGGCCCGGTCACGTCGACGAGGCGACGGCCCGCGACGTTGCGCTTGAAGGAGCGGGTCGCCTCCTCTTCGATCTCCGCCCAGGCCGCGTCGGAGATCGGTGCAAGTTCGCGATGCAGGTTGTTCATGGTGTCCTCCTGGTGCGGCCGGGTTGTGGCGGATGCGGTGGTCGGATGGCGGGTGTCGTCAGTGCAGTGACCCGATGCCCAGCGAGCCGTCGGAACGGGTCGTCGGGGCGGGGGAAGCCGTGGGTGCGGCGTCGGGCGCGGGTGGCAGGTCTTCGAGGAAGTCGAGTGTCGGGGTGAAGAACTGGGCCCCGGTGACCGCGGTGGTGAAGTCGAGGAGGCGGTCGTAGGTGCCGGGTGGGTCGCCGATGAACATTTTGCGCAGCATCTCCTCGGTGACGTCGGGCGCTGCCGAGTAGGCGATGTAGAACGTGCCGTTGACGCCGGCACCCGAGACGTCGCCGTACGGCATGTTGTCCCGCACCACGTCGATCTCCTCGCCGTTCTCGTCCTCGACGACGTTCAGCGCGATGTGGGAGTTAGGGGGCTTCACGTCGTCGGCCATCTCGACGTTGTCGAGCTTGGTGCGCCCGATCGCGGCTTCCTGCTCCTCGGTGCTCAGGTCGTTCCACGACGACAGGTCGTGTACGTAGCGCTGGATGGCGACGTAGCTGCCGCCCTCGAAGTCCGGGTCCTCCCCGCCGACCGTGATCGCGTCGATCGCCGCCTGCCCGATCGGGTTCTCGGTGCCGTCGACGAAGCCGATGAGGTCGCGCAGGTCGAAGTAGCGGAACCCGTGCACTTCGTCGACGACGGTGACCGCGTCCCCGAATGCCTCGGTGATCTTGGCGCCGAGTTCGTAGCACAGGCCCATGTCGTCGGACTTGATGTGCACGAGCAGATCGGCGGGCGTCGCCGGGGCGGTGTGGACCTCGCCCTCGTAGGGGACGAACGGACGCAGCGAACGCGGACGCGGGCCGGTGAACAGGCGGTCCCACGCCGCGGAACCGATCGACACGATCCCGGCCAGTGCTGCCTCGGGAGCCCGCGAGGACACCGCGTTGTTCAGGCCGGGGATGTCTTCCAGCGCAGCGCGAACCGCGTCCTCACCGCCGTCGTCGATGGTGAAGACGAGGAAGATCGCCGACTTCGTCTTCCGCGTCAGGATCGTTTGGGGCACCGGCACGCTGAACACACTAGCCCATGCGTACAAACCGTGGGGCAGCAGATCGTGCCGCGAATGTATAGGGCAGGCAACCCTTTTCGACGATGGCCGGTGGCCGGTCAGCGGGGCGTTGTGGCCCGCGCCACCGCCCGGCCGGCGGCGCGGCCGGAGAAGATGCATCCGCCGAGGAACGTCCCCTCGAGTGCGTTGTACCCGTGGACGCCACCGCCGCCGAAGCCCGCGACCTCGCCGGCGGCGAACAGGCCGTCGAAGGCGGTGCCGTCCGGCCGCAGGACCTGGGAGTCGAGATTGGTCTCGAGCCCGCCCAGGGTCTTGCGGGTCAGGATGTTGAGCCGGACCGCGATCAGCGGGCCGTGTTCGGGATCGAGCAGTCGATGCGGCTTGGCGACCCGAACGATCTTGTCGCCGACGAACTGTCGGGCATTGGTGATCGCCATCAGCTGTGCGTCCTTGGAGAACTTGTTGCCGATCTCGGCGTCGCGTGCGGAGATGATGCGTTCGAGGTGCGCGAGGTCGAGTTCGGGGCCGCGGGCGATCTTGTTCATCCCGGCGACCAGTTCCGGGAGGTTGTCGGCGACCACGAAGTCGACGCCGTTGCGCACGAAGGCGTCGACTGGTCCCGCGGCGCCCTTCGCCAGCCGGCTCTTCGCGGCCAGCTTGACGTCCTTCGCGGTGATGTCGGGGTTCTGCTCCGAACCCGACAGCATGAACTCCTTCTCCACGATCGTCTGGGTGAGGACGAACCACGAATAGTCGTGGCCGGCCGCCAGGATGGCCTTCATCGTCGAGATGGTGTCGAAACCGGGGAAGTTCGGCGGTGCGAGGCGGTTGCCGTTGGCGTCGAGCCACAGCGAGGACGGGCCGGGGATGATGCGGATCGCGTGGTCGGGCCAGATCGGGTCCCAGTTGTGGATGCCCTCGGTGTAATGCCACATCCGGTCACGGTTGACGATGTTCGCGCCGGCGGTCTCGCTGATCTCCAGCATCCGGCCGTCGACGTGCGCCGGGACACCCGAGATCATCGTCTCCGGCGCGGGACCGAGACGGTCGACTGGCCAGTTCTTGCGGATCAGGTCGTGATTGTGGCCGATGCCGCCCGAGGTGACGATGACCGACCCGGCACGGATCTCGAAGTCGCCCACGACATCCCGGTTCGACGCCTGGCCGCGTTCGGCGTCGGTCGGGGCGAGCGTGACACCCCGCACGCCGACGGCGGCGCCGTCGTCGACGATGAGCTCGTCGACGCGATGCCGGAACCGGAACTCGACGAGCCCGCGCTTCTCCGCCTCCAGGACCGGCTCGGCGAAGACCCGCACGACCTCGGGTCCGGTTCCCCAGGTGAGGTGGAAGCGGGGCACCGAGTTGCCGTGGCCGTCGGCGAACCCGCCGCCGCGTTCGGCCCACCCGACGATCGGGGTGATGCGCAACCCGAGGTCGTGGAGGTACTGCCGTTTCTCGGTGGCGGCGAAGTCCACGTAGGCGCGGGCCCACTGGCGCGGCCAATAGTCCTCGTCGTCACGATCGAAACCGGCCGACCCCATCCAGTCCTGCAGGGCGAGATCCGCGGAGTCTTTGATGCCCAGCCGACGCTGCTCCGGCGTGTCCACCATGAACAACCCGCCCAGCGACCAGAATGCCTGCGCGCCAAGGTTGTTGCGATTCTCCTGGTCGACCACGACGACGCGGCGTCCGGCCTTGGTGAGTTCGTATGTCGCCACGAGACCCGCCAGTCCCGCGCCGACGACCACCGCGTCGGCCCCGTGCTCCGCCACCGCATCTCCTCACACCGCCAAAATGACCGGGCCGGTCCCGGGACATGTGCATTCGCAGACGAGATTAGCCCCGTACTACAGCGCGATGTCGGCGTACCGGTGGAACCACGGCGCGGCGGCTTCGAGGCCCGCCGCGAGGGCGAGGAGATCGCCGTCGGAACCGAGACGACCGACGAACTGCACGCCGAGCGGAAGGCCGGCATCGGTCCAGTGCAGCGGCACGCTCATCGCCGGCCGGCCCGTGAGGTTGGCGAGCTGCGTGTACGGCACCCAGCCGAGGCTCTCGTAGATGAGCTTGTCGACGATCCCCAAGCGGGAGATCGCACGCCCGGACCGCGCGCGGGAGGCGAGCCGCGACGCCCGCTGCAGCACCGGTGGCGTGGTCATCGACCCGACCCGCGGCGGCGGTACCGCGAGGGTGGGCGTCAGCAGCAGATCGTGGGTCTGGTGGAAGCGGTCGAGGGCCAGGACGTGGTCGTTGATGTGGTCGAGCGCGGTGAACAACGGGACGACGCCGGCGGCCCGGCCCAGTTCCGCCAGCGTCAGGGTGTCGGCCTCGAAGTGGGAGTCGGGAGCGCCGGTGAGGCGTCGGACCTCGTCGACCTGGGCGGCGCACTTGGCGAACCAGATGTCGAGGAAGTCGCGGGCGAGGGCGGCGTCGTCATGCGGCGGATCGACCTCCTCGACCTGGTGGCCGAGTTCGGTCAGGATCGACGCCGCGTGCTCGACCGCAGCGACGGCCTCCGGGTGCGGATTCGCGTTGATCGCCGAGATCGTGGTGTACCCGATCCGAAGCAACCGGGGCGGGGTCGCGATCCGGGCACTGTAGGTCTCGGTGTGCAGCGGCGCCGGGTAGGTCGACGACGGCGTCGGTCCGATCAGTGCGTCGTACAGTGCGGCAGCATCACGGACGGTCCGGGTCACCACACCTTCGACGCCCATCCCGAACAGCGGTTCACCGGTCTGCGGACCGAACGGCATCAGGCCACGCGAGCTCTTGAGCCCGAACAACCCGGTACACGCGGCCGGGATGCGGATGGAACCGCCGCCATCGCTCGCCCCGGCCGCCGGCACGATCCCGGCGGCCACCGCGGCCGCACTGCCGCCCGACGATCCGCCGGGGGTCACGTCGAGGTCCCACGGATTGCGTGCGGGACCCCACAGGGTGGGTTCGGTGATGGCCTTCGCGCCGAACTCGGGGGTGTTCGTCTTGCCGAAGACGACCAGGCCGGCGTCGAGGAACCGGCGCACGCCGAAGGAGTGTTCGCGAGCGATGTGCGTGGCGAGGGCGCGCGAGCCGCGGGTCGTCGGATACCCGCGGAAGTCCTGCGCGAGGTCCTTGATGAGGAACGGGACGCCGGCGAAAGGCCCGGTGAGGTCACTGCGGACGCGGGCGTCGGCTTCGGCGTCCATGCGGATCACGATGGCGTTGAGCGACGGATTGACCGCGTCTGCGCGGGCTCGTGCGAGGTCGAGGAGTTCGGCGGCGGTCACCTCGCCGGAGGCCACGTGACCGGCCAGGGTGGTCGCGTCCGCGGACAGATACTCGCCCATGTGCACGTCCCGACCCTAGTTGTTCGGGGAGCGGGCCGAGCGGACTTGACGTCGATGGCCTCGGCCGGCCCGGGCGCCCGGCCCGTCACCGGAGAATCGGACGGTCACCGTTGCCCGGGCAAACCGGTAACGGGAAGATCGAGGATGTGTGGCCCGAACAGATGAAGAATTCGCCACATGCGCCGCCTATGTACGAAATGAGCTGTTCAACGGCGAGTGCTGTGACGTGCACCACCAAAAGATGTCATCACAGGACTCGCTCTCGCCTTTGCCGAGGCGTTATCGTGCCGTTACACTTCAGCACGACGGGTACCGCTGCCCGGGGGGACCAATACAATCCCCCTACGTACGACTCCGTATGCAAGCCCGCAGTAGTACCCGGTAGGCAAGACCCGCAAGCGGCCGGCTCCGGCCGTGGTGATCCAAAGGAAAACTGACGAATGCTGACACGCGCCCGTAAGCGCCTCGTCGCCGGACTCGTGGCTCTCGTGGCCGTGTCGGGTGCGACGCTGGTCGCAGCTCCGCCGGAGGCCTCCGCGGCCAACGGTTGCAATGTCGAGTACGTCCGCTCGAACGCCATGAACCGGACCGTGCCCGTGTGCATCGTCTCGGCCGGCGGCGGCGGACCCAAGCCGACGCTGTACCTGCTCGACGGACTCCGTGCCCCGAACAACAACAGCGGCTGGCTGATCAACACCGACGTCGCCCGCTACATGGCCGGCAAGGGCACCAACGTCGCCATCCCGTTCGGTGGCGCAGGCAGCTTCTACACCGACTGGCAGACCCCCGATCCCAAGCTGGGTGTCAACAAGTGGGAGACGTTCCTGACCCGCGAACTGCCGCGGTACATGGCTGCGCGTCACGGCAGCGACAGCCGTCGCAACGGCATCGCCGGACTCTCGATGTCGGGCACCTCAGCGCTGAACCTCGCATCGCGCCACCCGAACTTCTACAAGGCGGTCGCGTCCTACAGCGGCTACCCGACGGTCACCATGCCGGGCTTCACCCAGGGCATCATGGCCTCGGTCGCGGAGGTCGGCGGCAACCCGTTCAACATGTGGGGCTTCTACCCCGCGGGCACCTGGTTCCAGAACGACCCGTTCCTGAGCGCGGGCAACCTGGCGGGCAAGAACGTCTACGTCTCGTCCGGTAGCGGTGTCGGCAGCAAGTACGACTCGTCGGTCAACCCGGCCAGCGCCAACTTCGACCCCGTCAAGTTCGCGCAGATGATCCCGCTCGAGGTCGCCGCGTCGACCTCCAGCCAGCTCTACATCGGCCGCCTCGCGCTCGTCCCGGGCGTCAAGCTCACCACCCGGATCACCCCGGACGGTGCGCACTGGTGGGACTACTGGCAGAGCACCTTCAAGGAGTCGTGGGCCAAGACCTTCCGCCCCGCCTTCTTCTGAGTCAGACCCTCTGACAAGGGCCGGTGACCTTCGGGTCACCGGCCCTTGTTGTGTCTGCTGGCCGACCAACTCGGACCCGCGCGCAACCCCTGCTGGCCGAGCAGCTCGTGCACGCGTAGCGTGCCCGCGCAACCCCTGCTGGCCGAGCAGCTCGTGCACGCGTAGCGTGCCCGCGCGTCCGTCGAGGTCACTTGGGTAGGACTGGTTGCGGAGGGGCTTCGACTCGGCGCCTCGCTGCGCTCGGTGCCGGCTCAACCCGCGGGGGTGGGCTCGCACCTCTGCTGGCCGAGCAGCTCGTGCACGCGTAGCGTGCCCGCGCAACCCCTGCTGGCCGAGCAGCTCGTGCACGCGTAGCGTGCCCGCGCGTCCGTCGAGGTCACTTGGGTAGGACTGGTTGCGGAGGGGCTTCGACTCGGCGCCTCGCTGCGCTCGGTGCCGGCTCAACCCGCGGGGGTGGGCTCGCACCTCTGCTGGCCGAGCAGCTCGTGCACGCGTAGCGTGCCCGCGCAACCCCTGCTGGCCGAGCAGCTCGTGCACGCGAAGCGTGCCCGCGCGTCCGTCGAGGTCACTAGGGTGGGCCGGGCTGCGGAGGGGTGTGTCACCGCCCCTCAACCACAAACACAACACCGCGGGCGCATCCGGTGGTACCGGATGCGCCCGCGGTGGTCGTTGCGTCGCTGCTTATTCGGGCGGCGGCTGCTTGCGGAAGGTGCGCGTGGCCGAGTCGTCGGGCGGCGGCGTGTCACCGACCTTGGGGATCTGCTCGGTCGGCCGCTCCCACGGGTTGGCGCTCGCAGGTGCTGCGCCGGCCGGCGGTGCGTCGCGCTTGATCAGCGTGGTGTCGCGCTCGTCGGCGGGCGGTGTCGTCGGCGGCGGGGTGTCATCGACCCGGTTGTCGTCGCGGCGTCCGCGGAAGAGCAGCAGCGCGGCGGCGATCAGCAGGATCACCCCGACGATGCCGAGGATGATCGGCACCCAGAAGCCGCCGACCTTCAGCTGGTCGACGTAGCCGCTAGCCTTGCTCGCCTGGTTGGAGACGGTGTCGTCGGTCCACTTGAAGGTGCCCTTCAGGGCGTCCATCCGGAACTCGCGCACCGCTTCCGGGGTGGCGTCGCTCTGGTCGGGCGACTTGAAGTACTGGTGCTGGTCCTCACGACCGTCGACGATGGTCCCGGTCTCCGGCTCGACCCACACGTGGCGGGTCGCGGCGGCGTACCGGTGCATCGTGATCGGGTCGTTCGCCCGCACTCCGCGCCCGGTGATGCCCCACCAGCGGGCAGGCATCGTCAGCATCGTGCCCAGAGCTGCTTCACCCTGCGCGTTGGGGAGGTTGGAGAGATCGGTCTCCGGGACATCACACACGAAGTGATACGTGTTGATCCCGTCGATGGTCTCCTCGCCCTCGAACTTCGCCGCGCAGTCCTGGCGGGTGTTGAGGTCGTAGTACGGGTAGTCGCGCTGCTGCACGTCGAAACCGAACTTGTACTGGTATCCGGTGCGGTTGTCGATGGCGACCGACACGTCGTTGACGTTGCCGCCCTCGGGGACCGCCTCGAGCTGCAGCGAGCTGACCGCCCCGTTGGGTGCCGAGGTCTTGCGGTTCACCGACACGCGGTCGATGGTCGCGGTCAGCAGACCGTCCTCACAGGTGCGGGTCTCGCCCGCAGCCGCGAAGCTGGGTTCGGTCTCGGTTCCCTCGGCGTCGCGCAGGCGGTCGATGCGCACGGTCTGCGCCGACTGCAGGCTCGCCTGGCGGCTGTCCGACGGTTCGATGATGATCGAGCGTCGCTGCTGGGTGAGATGCGCCTCGAGAGTGCGGGCACGATCCTCGGACACCGAGCAACGGTCGAAGATCACCGCCGGGAAGCGCTCTCCGGTCGAACCGTCCGCCGCCACCGTGGTCGCGTCAGAGGTGATGTCCAGATCGAGCGGAACCACCTTCAACTGCGGCACGAGGTAGAGCGGTATGGCGATGGCCGCCGCGATACACGCAGCGCCGAAGAAGGCCAGCACTGCCGGCACAAAACGTCTCATGTATGACTCCTGGAATCAGCTGATCGCTCCCACCCTAACTGTCGCGTGTGCCACAGTTGGCCACAGTCGGTCCGACATGCCGGGATCCGCGGCGGGGAGTCAGCCCGGGGCGGCTCGACGATCGCGTTCGGCCTCCTTCAGGATGCCGGCCATGTATCCGTAGATCTCCTTGTCGGACATGGCCTTCCACCGCGGCGCCAGCAGCTTCGTGTACTTCTCGACGTACAGCAACTGCTTACCCACGAGGACGAGTTCACGCGGGAGCCGTGCGTCGTGGGCCTTGGCGACGGCGGCGAGTTGCCGCCCGAGGTCGGTGTATGACATCGAACCGAGGTCGGTGGTCGACAACGGAGTCGTCACCTTCTTGATGTCCTCCGCGCCCTGCGACGTCGAACCCGGCTTGTGGACGGCGCCGAGGAGGAAGATCGCCCGGCCGGCGGACTCGTAGTCCCCGCGGACCACGAGGTCGACGACGAGCTGGCGGAGTATGCGCCGGGTGCGCGGGGTGAAACGCCCGACGATGCCGAAATCGAGGAGGACCAGCTTGCCCGCGTCGTCGACGAGGACGTTCCCGGCGTGCAGGTCCCCATGGAACAACCCGCCGTGGAATGCCGAGTCCAGCAGGGACAGCAGGAGGTTGCGGCACAGCGCGACTCCGTCGTGGCCTGCGGCGCGTACGGCCGCGACGTCGTCGATGCGGATGGCGTTGATTCGTTCCATGGTCAGCACGCGCTGCGTCGTGAAGTCGTCGTAGACGTGCGGCACGCGGACTCGGTCGCCGTACGGGCCCGGCTGCAGGCAGGCGAACCACTCGCGCATGGTGTCGGCCTCGATGCGGAAGTCCAGTTCGGCGTCGAGGCCGGCCGCGAAGTCCTCGACCACGTGCCGCGCGCTGAGCATCCGCCCGTACTCGGAGATCTCGACGAGGCCGGCGAGGCGTTCGAGGATCGCGACGTCGGGCGCCAGGCGGTCGGCGATGCCCGGACGCTGGATCTTGACGACCACCTCCTCGCCGCCCTGCAGGGTCGCGGTGTGCACCTGGGCGATCGACGCGGACGCGATGGGCACCGGATCGAACGTGGCGAAGACTTCCTCGGGTGCCCGGCCCAGTTCGGCGATGAACTGTGCACGCATGAGCGCGGGGTCGGCGGGTTTCACGCGGTCCAGGAGCGATTCGAACTCGGTGGACATCGATTCGGAGAAAACGCCGGGACTCGAGGCGATGAGCTGGCCGAGCTTCACGTAGGTCGGACCCAGGTGTTCGAACGTGGTCCGGATCTCGTGCGCGACGCGGGCGGCGCCGGGTGGGCGACCCCGTAAAGCGTCGCCTGCCGTGTGGAGGACGAAGCGTCCGACGCCCGCAGCCGCGTGAGCGGTGGTCGTCCCGAATCGCGTGAGCTCGGCGATGGGGGACACCGGGTGCAACTGCGTGCGCTGACCGTCGTCGACTGAGCTGTTGATCGTCACCGTCGGTCATTGTAACGATCATCGGCGGCGGATCCAGTGCCCGCGACGCCGCGACGTGCCGTTATGGCAACGAGGGCCCGCGCGGGGCACACTGGCGGCGTCGGACACATGCATCAGCCCGCATCTGTTCGTGTGTCGTCGGTGCGTCGCGCACCACCCCACCTGCCACCCATCGAATGTGTACCGAGGAGTCTGCATGCCCACCACGGTCAACGCCTACATCGCGCCGGCAGCCGATCGCCCGCTCGAACCGACCACCATCGAGCGGCGTGATCTCGGTCCGAACGACGTGTCGATCGACATCGCGTTCGCCGGGATCTGTCATTCCGACATCCACACGGCGCGCGACGAGTGGGGCGGGACGAGGTTCCCGGTGGTCCCCGGCCACGAGATCGCCGGGACGGTCGCGGCCGTCGGCGAGTCCGTCACCCGGTATGCCGTGGGTGACCGGGTCGGCGTGGGTTGTTTCGTCGACTCGTGCCGTGAGTGCGAACCGTGCCGCCTCGGCGAGGAGCAGTACTGCGAGCGAGGCAACGTGGGGACCTACAACGCCGTCGGACGCGACGGGTCGCCGACGCACGGCGGCTACAGCACCTCGATCGTCGTCGACGAGAACTACGTCCTCCGGATTCCGGACGGCATCGCACTCGACGAGGCCGCACCGTTGTTGTGTGCGGGCATCACCCTCTACTCACCGCTGCGGCACTGGGGCGCGGGACCCGGCAAGAAGGTCGCGATCGTCGGACTCGGCGGGCTCGGCCACGTCGGCGTGAAGATCGCGCACGCACTGGGTGCGGAGGTGACCGTGCTGTCCCAGTCGCTGAAGAAGATGGAGGACGGTCTGCGGCTCGGAGCCGACCACTATCACGCGACGAGCGACCCGCAGACCTTCCGGGAACTGCGGAACACCTTCGACCTCATACTGAACACGGTGTCGGCGAATCTTCCGATCGGCAAGTACCTGGGCATGCTCGCCCTCGACGGCACACTCGTGGAACTCGGTCTCCCCGAACATCCGATCGAGGTCCCGGCGGGCGCGCTGATCGGCAAGCGGCGCAGTTTCGCGGGTTCGATGATCGGCGGCATCGCGCAGACCCAGGATATGCTGGACTTCTGCGCCGAGCACGGCATCGGCGCCGAGATCGAGGTGGTCTCCGCCGACCGGATCAACGAGGCCTACGACCGCGTCGTGGCGTCGGATGTGCGCTACCGCTTCGTGATCGACACCTCGACGCTGTAGGGCTGCGTCGTCATGTTTGCGGCCTGAATGCGGTGGGCACCCGTCGAGGGAGTCGACGTGCCCCGACGACAGGCAAGGAGGCCGCGCATGAATTCGACCCGATTCCGCGAGCTGGCAACTGCAACCGGTCCGTTCGCCACCATCTACATCGACGACTCGCACAACACCGAGGACGCCGCCCACACGATGGAACTCCGGTGGCGAGCCCTGCGGGAGGAACTCGAGTCGGCGGGGGCCGACGCGGCGGTGGTGGAGTCCATCGGCAATGCCCTGCTCGACGGGGCGCCGGCCGTCGGGCCCAGTGGCCGTGCGGTGATCGCCGGTCCCGACGGTGTCCTCCTCGACCAACACCTCATCCGACCACCGGTCACATCCGTGGCACGGTATTCGCCGGTGCCGTACCTGGTTCCGCTGGTCGAACACGGCACGAGCGCCCCGCGACATGTGATCGCCGCGGTCGATCACGCCGGCGCCGACATCGAGCTCTTCGAAGCCGGCGGATCCTCGTTGATGCGCGAAAGCGTTGAGGGAGAGGGCTATCCGATCCACCACGCCGCCGGTGCGGAATCGCCCGGGTATGGGGACCCGCAGCAGCGCAGCGACGAGCAGAACCGCAAGAACATTCGTCAGATCGCCGACCGGCTGACCGCGATCGTCGACTCGGACAACCCCGAGCTCGTGTTCGCGATCGGTGAGCTCTCGTCGATGTCGGATCTGCGTTCGGCGGCTCCGGAGCGGCTCGCCGAGCGACTGGTCGATCTCCAACTCGGCGCCCGGGACAGCGGCATCGCTGACGACGACGTCCGCAAGGCGGTGACCACCGAACTCGAACTGCGCCAGAATCGCACGATGGCCGACGCGGCGGAGAGTCTGCAGGCAGGACTCGGGCATCGCCCGGCCCTCGCGGTCGAAGGACTGACGGCCGTGTGCGGGGCGTTGCGTAACGGCGAGGTCGAGACGCTGATCATCGGCGACCTCGGCGATGCGACGGTCTTCGACGGCGGAGACGCCGCGGGGGGCCTCGACACGATCGCGCCGACGGCGGAGAACCTCTCTGAGCTGGGCCTGGCCCCGGAACGTACGCTGCGTGCCGACGAGGCCCTGCCGGTGGCGGCGGTTCTCACCGGCGCCGATCTGGTCCGGATCGACGAGCGCGTTGCCCCGCGCGACGGGATCGGAGCGGTCCTTCGCTATGCGCCGAGGACGTCCGCCGACGACTGAGACGGGGTGAGTGTTGGTGGCGGCGATCGTCGTCTTGTCGGTCGTTCTGTGTCAACGCGGTTCGGCCGAGTCCGAGCCGGTGGCCGATCCACATCTGGCGACCGGGGCGTGATCGCGTTTACGTCTTGCCGTCACCGGGAAAACGGACATGCGACAGAGGCTCCATCGCGAGACACCGACCGAAGGATCGATGAATCTGATGTCTGAGGAATTGCCCATGGAACCAGCCGAAACCGGCACGCCCGAGGCGACGCCGGATGATGCTCGACGCAAGGTCGACGAACTCGAGGAGCGGACCGTCGACGAACCCGACACGGACGAGCAGGTGGACCCTTCCGCCGCCACCGCCCGCGACGACGAGGACAACCCGGACTCCCCTGCGGCGGGGGAGTCCGAGCCGCCGGACTGAGGCCCCGCCTGATCATGACGGCAGAGACGCACATGACCACCGAGAACGACGATCCGCGGCGCGCCGGAGCGCTGCGGATCGTCGCCGAACACGGTCTTCCGGCCGCCCTGATCGAGCGCGGTGAGGACCGCTTCGAGCAGATCGCCGACGAGCTGTCACTGGAGTACCGCGGACACACCGTCACGAGGGACACCACACTGCAGATGACGCCGCGCGGTGACTTGGAGACCGTCTGGGGCACGGATGACTCGGCCGACGAGGTGATCGTGTTCGTCACCGAGATGCCGCGGCTGTACAAGCCGCGGGACGCCGACGGCAACGATCGCAGCCCACGAAATCTCGTGGTGCTGGCCGAACTCGACCGCGAACGCAACGCCGCCGTCGTCTCGCTCCCAGCTCTCGGATCTGCTCCCCGGCGAGCGCTGCGGACCTTGATCTCGACCATCGCCGAGACGGTGACCGGTGCGGGGTCCATGCGCGAGTTCGAGGAGCAGCGCGGCATCGTCGTCATCGGCGACGGCGACACCGAATACGTGTGCGCCGAAGGCTATTCGCGTCGTCTGAAGTTGATGGCCGGGATGGTTCGGGGAAATCGACCGTGGCGGTTGATCCCAACCCTCACCGGCATGACCGCCGCAGCAGCGGCCGCGGCGTCGTTCGGCATCTTCTTCTCCACGATCTGGTCGATGGCGAATGCGTTGAGTGCGTGGCGTCTCGCCGCCATCACCCTGCTGTCGTTGGTGCTCGCCTCGCTATGGCTCATCGTCAACAATCGCCTGTGGGAACGGGTGACCGTCACCGCGAAACCGCGTGCGCGCCTCTACAACATGACGACGGTGTGCACCGTCGTGTTCAGTGCGGTGGTGCTGTACGCCGGGCTGTTCCTGGCGACACTGACGGCGGCGCTCATCGTCATCGAGGAGAACTTCCTCGCCTCGCAGCTCGGATATCCGGTGGGGCTGCGCAATTACGTGTACCTGGCGTGGTTGGCGACGTCGATGGGGATCTTCGCCGGCGCCCTCGGTTCCAGTGCCGACAGCTACGACGACGTCCTGCGGGCCACCTACGGATACCGGGAGCGACTGCGCCGCCAGGCTGCCGAGGACGCCGGTCATCTCGCGGACGACGAGAAGGCCTGAGTCGCAGGGCATCAGGCAACGATCTGCAGACGATCAAGGTCGTCCGGTAGATCCGCTGCTCACTCGTACGGCGGGAAGCTGTTCTGCGACAGCAGTCGAGCGAGGTGTGCCGCGTTTCGGGCGGCGGCATGGGTGGCGGAGTCGACGGGGTCGGGAACCGAGTCGAGGTCCTTGTAGTCGCGGCCGCCCATGGCTTCGTCGTTCCAGTAGGTGTTGCCCTGTCCGGGGATCGTGAACCCGATGTCGTTGAGCGCACCGAAGACGTCGGCGATGATCTTGTGGGCGCCGTCCTCGTTGCCGACGACACCGCACATCGCCACCTTGCCCAGCATGCCGGGGCGGCCGGCGTCGTCGGTCTCGGAGATCTCGGCATCGAGACGTTCGAGAACACGCTGGGTGACGCTGGACATGTGGCCCAGCCACGTCGGGGTCGCGATCACCAGGATGTCGGCGGCCGCAACCCGTTCGAAGAGCGCGGGCCACTCGTCACCGTCGCCCATGTCTCGTTCGACTCCCGGCCGGATGTCGAAATCCACCGCCCGGACGATGTCCCCGGTCACGCCCTGCTCGGCGAGTGCGTCCAGGATGTGTCGGGCGATGAGCTCACTGCTCGATTCAGCAGGAGAGGGTTTGAGGGTGCAGTTGATGGCGAGTGCTGTGGTCATGCCACAGGGCGTACCCGCACCGACCCGGTTGCAACCCTCTCAGCCCGCGTGGTTCTCGGCGAGCATCGCCAGCCGTTTCAGGCATTCGTTGAGGCGCGGTGACATGACGGTTTCCTGGATGGTCGGCGGAATCCATCTCAGCGGCGGGGTCTCCACGAATTCCTCCATGCCGATGAGGGAACCGTCACCGTCCTTCTCGATCCTCATGCGGATCCGTGCGCGACCGAAAGGCCACCCGGCGGCCGACAATTCGAGAAGCCCGGCCTTCGACTCGACGGATTCCGTCTCGTCGTTGAGCAGGGCCGGCCACACCCCCGCCGAGTGATAGATCTTCGATCCGGGTTGCGGCCACGTGTGGTCGACGTTGCGGATGCGGGAGGCCCCGACGACCCACGAGGCGTACAGCCAGCCGTTGGACAGCACCGACCAGACCTGCGCCGGTGTGGCACTCGTATGACGTTCGACTCGGTTCATGCTCCGCTGCTCCGTTCAGTGGTGGTTGTCGGTCTTGGTCAGTCGTCGGATGATGTTGCGGTCGAATACTCTTCGCGGGAATCCGCGGAACCCGTCCGAGGCGAGGGCGGCGCGCGCGGCATTGTTGCCACAGGCGCCGTGGACCCCGCCACCGGGGTGCGCTCCCGCCCCCGCCAGGTAGAGGCGATCCACCGGCGTCGACGCACCGCCCATGTTCGGCGTCGGGCGGAAGATCAACTGCTGGAACAGTTGTGCCGTACCGCCGTTGACCGTCCCATGGACGAGATTGGCGTCGGCGGCCTGCAGGTCGTGTGGGGTCTGGACGTGCCGTCCCACGATGAGGTCGGAGACACCGGGCGCGTGGGCTTCGAGGACGGCGTCCATCCTGCGGGCCAGCAGCTGGGCCGCCTCGTCGTCGGTCACTCCGCGCGGGAGATGGCTGTAGGACCAGGCGCTTTCGGTGCCCGCGGGGGACCGGCCCGGGTCCGCGGTGGTCATCTGGCCGAAGAGCAGGAACGGATGCT
The DNA here is from genome assembly GCF_016924115.1 of Gordonia sp. BP-119. Classification (NCBI taxonomy): domain Bacteria; kingdom Bacillati; phylum Actinomycetota; class Actinomycetes; order Mycobacteriales; family Gordoniaceae; genus Gordonia; species Gordonia sp. BP-119. The sequence continues at coordinate 19,240 of NZ_JAFFZF010000042.1, read as the reverse complement.
CCGGGACACGGCCGGTTTCGATGTCGGCGGTCCCGTAGGCGATGTTGCGCGCGTCGGCGCCGAGGTGGATGGTGCCGGCTCCGCTGAGATTGCTACTGCGCCAAGGGATCTTCTCACGCAGGGCGTAGTTCACCTTGACCACCGGGGTGTCCCAGGCGAAGGCCCTCAGGTCGTCGAGGACGCGCGCGGGCACGTCGTCGGCCGACAGCAGCTCGGTGTAGAGCGTGGGCGCTGCCACGTCGGCGAGCACGGCGCGCTTCGCCGGCCATCGGCGGCCGGTGCTGTCCACCACCCCGGTGGCCCGCCCGCCCTGGACGTCAATCCGGGTGACGCGGGTGTCGCAGACGACGGTCACCCCGGCGCTCTCGGCGCGGCGTCGAAGGGCCGCGGGCAGTGCGCTCGCCCCGCCCACGGGTACGGGATACCCGGTGTCCTGGCCGAGCATGGTCAGCAGGTACCCCATCAATCCGCTGCCGGGTGCGTGGAGCGGGATGTCGGCGTGCAGGGAGTTGCCGATGATGAGCAGACCGGATTTCTCGCTGTGGAACAGTTCACGCACCATCTGATCGGCCGGCAGGATGAGGAACCGGGCCAGGCGCAGGGCGTCTGCCGTGCCGAGCGAGCGGAGGAGCGACAACAGCGCGCGGACCGGGGGGAACGGACCGAACAGGGTGTCGAGGATCGCGGGCCGGAGTTGCTGCCACTGCTCGACCAGGTCGAGCCAGGCGCGCCGGTCACGCTCGTCGAAGGTGGCCAGGTGCGCGGCGGTGTCGGCGGCATCGGGGAAGACGACCGGCGCGTTGACGTCGTCGGGCCCAGCGGGGTGGCCGAAGGCCAGCGGTGCGCGGCTCCACTCCAGACCGTGATCGGCGAGGTCGAGGTCGGCGAAGACCGGCGACGCCACCGCGAGCGGATAGAAGGCGCTGAACAGGTCGGTGACGTACCCGGGGGTGATCTCGGCGCTCCGGACTGCGCCGCCGACCTCGGGCTGCGCTTCGAGGAGCGTGACATCCCAGCCCGCATCGGCGAGCCGGATCGCGGCGATGAGCCCGTTGTGGCCGGCCCCGACGACCACTGCATCCGACACACTCAACGGTCGACTCCCCTCGTCCGTATCGATCTCACCCGGCCGATGTGCTCCGAGCCGGTACGCCGCGCTGTCCGGTGCGCGGGTTACCCGCGGCCCCCGACCGTAAACGCCGACGAAGAGGCGCAGCCGTGCCCGGCGATTCTGAGGGATGTGTAGCGCCGTGGCAAGCGGGTAGTCCGCACGGGTGACGAACTGGTCTGAACTCCGGTCGCTGCGCCTGGACCTGGCGTTTCCGCCCGCGCGGCTGTGGCATCCGCAGGTCTCCGATGACCGGCTTCGTCGGCGCTGCGCCGGGCGGCCGGTGGTGATCACCGGTGCCGGGGCGGGCATGGGCCGGGCACTCGCGCGGCGATTCGATCGTGCGGGTGTCGAGGTGTTCCTGAGCGATATCGACCTTCCGGCCGCGCAGGAGACGGTGCGGTTGTGCGACGCCGGTGCCCGGGTGCATCTCGACGAGGTCGATGTGTCCGACGCCGATGCGATGACCGCGTATGCCGACGCCGTCGTCGGCCGGTCCGGCCCGCCGGCCATGGTGTTCAACAATGCCGGGATCACGATGGTGGCGGGCGTTCTCGAGGAGGACGACGATTACGCGCGGCGGATCATGGCCGTGAACCTCGGCGGCGTCGTGAACGGCACCGTGGCGTTCCTCCCTCATCTACAGGCGGCCGGCGGCGGGTCGATCGTGAACACCTCCAGCGCCTTCGGATTCCTCGGTTGCCCCACGCAGTCGGCGTACTCCGCCTCGAAGTTCGCCGCGCGCGGCTACTCCGAGACCATCCAGCTACAGCTTCGTGCCGAAGGGTCCGACGTCCGCGTGCACAGTGTTCATCCCGGCGTCGTGCACACCGAGATCGCCGCCCGCGTGCTGTACGTGACGCCCGGGGTTCGGGAGTTCGTGACGCGGGGGTTCAACCGCCGCCTGCCCGGTACGCGGCCCGATGCCGCGGCAGCGGCGATCCTGCACGGGGTCCTCGACGGCCGGGACCGCATACCGGTCGGCCTCGACGCGCGAGCACTCGACGTCGGTGTCCGCGTCCTGGCCGGAGCAGTGCAGCGCCCGATCGCGACGCTGACCGGTCCGGTGTTCCGACGCATGCTGGGCGAGGCCGCGCTTGCCGGTTCGGCGCCGGCCGTCGTCCGGACCTGACAAGGCAAACCGTCGTCGGGCCCGACGACGGTCCGCTGTGTCCCGCTCAGTCGTTGTGCGAGGCCAGGTTCCGGGTGGCCGGACCTTCGAGGACCTCGCCGGTGTGGCTGAATCGCGAACCGTGCAGCGGGCAGTCCCAGGACTGCTCGGCGTCGTTCCACCGCAGCACGCCGTAGAGGTGCGTGCACAGTGGCGCGACGGACCGCGTCTGGCCCTGCACGGTGCACACGCCCTCGGGCTTCACGCCGGACCGCCCGACGCTGCCGTCGCCTTCCTTCGGTGCGCCGTCGGTCGGCTTCAGCAGCGACAGGTAGCCGGCGGCCATGTATCCCGCGACCTGCGCGTTGGCCGACACCGCCGAGGCCAGTGAACCGGGGCGGCTGATCTCGGTCGTGCGCCACGGGCGCAGGGTCGTCGACCACTGTGGTTCGGATCCGAGGATGCGACCCGTCATCGCAAGCGCCGCGGCGACACCGTTGGTCAGGCCCCATTTGGCGAAGCCGGTCGCCACCTGCACCGAGTCGACGCCGGGCAGAATCGGTCCGACATAGGGCAATTCGTCGATCGTCGTGTAGTCCTGGGCCGACCAGCGCGCGACCATCTGTGCCGAGGGGAAGTGCTTCTGGGTCCAGCTGATCAGGTCGAGGACATGCTGTCGCTCGGACTTCGTCCGGCCCACCTCGTGTCCGAAGCCACCGACCATGAGCAGTTCGTGGTCGTAACCGGGCCGGGAGACCGTCCGCAGTGAGACCGACGGGTTGTCGGAGCCGAGGTACATCTCGCCGGGGATGTCCCCGTCGACGGTGAACGCCGCGGCGTAGGACCGCTGCGGATGGACCCGGGCGAAGTAGCCGCCGCGGTCGAGGAAGGGCTGTCCGGTGGCGATGACCACCGAGTCGGCACGGACGTCACCGGCGTCGGTCGAGAGGACGTTCGGTGAGCCGTGGCGGAGGCCCTGCACACGGACGCCCTCGTAGAAGTGGCCGCCGTGTGCGCGCAGGTCGTCGGTCAGGGCACGGAGCACGACCATCGGGTCGATCTGGGCCTGACCGTCGAGGCGAATGGCAGTGCGGACGTCGAAGGGCAGCTCGGGGCAGTCGACGTGTTCGACGGGCAGGTCATGAGCGCGGCAGGCTTCGAACTCCTTCTCCACCGACTTCGCGCCGGACGCGGTGGCGGCGAAGGTGAGGGCCGCACGTTCGTCGACCTGCAGGCCGCGGTGTTCGAGATAGTGGCGCAACCAGGCCTGTCCCTCGCGGTTGGCCTCGACGTAGTCCTGTACGGCCGAGTGGCCGTGGCGGCTCGCGATCGACGACAGTCGAGTGCCCTGGAGCAGCGAGAGCTTGCCGGTGGTGTGGCCGGTCGCCGCGGCGCCCATGTGCCGGGCTTCGAGGACCGCGACCGACTGGCCCGCGCGGGCCAGCAGCAGGCCGGTCGTCAGACCGGTGATGCCACCTCCGACGATGACCTGGTCGAATCTGTCGACGACGTCGATGGGCATCGTCTCCGGGCGGACATCGGGCAGGTACTCGGGGGCTGCCTCACCTGCGGGGTCGAACCAGAGGGTTTTCATGCTGACCGGGTTTGCCCTTGCCGGAGGCGCTCAAACATCGGGGCCGGAGACGATCAAACATCGGAGCCGGCGGGCCGCCGAGCATTTCGGGTGGCGCAATCGCAGGGTAGGGTTTTCGACTGGGAATCGAAAACACATCCGGGGTGTTGCCCGGAGGGCCGGCGGCACCCTGAGCCGCGGCGAGAGGCGGTTGACATGAGCGGGTTCACTCGCGGACTGACCGGGACCGCGGAGACGGTCCGCGCCGACCTCGTGGTGGTGGGTGCCGGAATCGCCGGACTGACGGCGGCGCTGTGGGCCGCCCACGAGGGGCTCCAGGTCGTCGTGCTCAACAAGGGGCCGGGCTGGGACGTGACGAATGCGGAGCAACCCACGTCCACGTTTTACGCGCAGGGTGGTGTCGCGGTCGTGATGCCCGGCGCGGAGACGGGAAGCTCGGACAACGCCGATTCCGTTGACCGCCACCTCGCCGACACGGTCGCCGCCGGTGGCGGTCTCACCGATGCCGCGGCGTCGGGCCTCATCCTCGCCGACGGCTGGGACTCGGTGTCGGCCCTCATCGACTGGGGTGCCGAATTCGACCGGGACGCCGACGGTCTGCTCCTGCGCACCCGTGAGGGCGGCCACACCCGCCGGCGCATCATCCACGCCGGCGGCGACGCGACCGGGGCCGCGATCCAGCGCGCGCTGCACGAGGCCGTCCGGCAGACCGCCGGCGGGGACGTGCCGCCGATCCGGTTCCTCGACGACACGATTGCCACCGCGATCCACCTCGACGACGGCCGGGCGGTCGGTGTCGCGTGCCTGCGCGACGGGCGTTTCACGTCGGTCCTCGCCCCGACCGTGCTCCTCGCGACCGGCGGGGCGGGGCACCTGTACGCTGCCACCACGAATCCGGCGGGCGCCACCTGCGACGGCATCGCGCTGGCACTGCGCGCCGGGGCGCAGGTGGCCGATCTCGAGTTCATCCAGTTCCACCCGACGATGCTCTACACCGCGGGCGCGCGGGGTCGGCGGACCCTCATCAGCGAGGCGGTGCGCGGTGAGGGCGGACGGCTCGTCGACGTCGACGGCCGGTCGGTCACCGCGGGCGTCCACCCGATGGGCGATCTCGCTCCCCGCGACGTGGTGGCCGACGCGGTGCAGACCGCGATCGAGCTCACCGGGCACCCGTGCGTGTATCTCGACATCGCCGACGTCGGCGACTTCGAGACACGCTTCCCGACGGTGACCGCAGGTGTCCGCGCGGCCGGCCTCGACCCCGCGTCCGGACGGATCCCGGTCGTCCCCGGCGCGCACTATCTGTGCGGCGGGGTCGTGACCGACGAGTCGTCCCGCACCGCGGTCGACGGGTTGCTCGCGGCCGGCGAAGTCGCGCGGACCGGGCTGCACGGCGCCAATCGGCTGGCATCGAACAGCCTGCTGGAAGGCCTGGTGATGGGCCGTCGCGCGGCCGCCGTGGCAGTCGCGCGTCGCGAGATCCAGGTCCCCGAACGCGCCGAACTGAAGGCCGAGCAGCCGGTCCCCGTCCTGGACCGCGAACAGCTCCAGAACATGATGACGCGTCATGTCGCGCTACGACGGTCGGCTGCCGGTCTCGCCGAAGTCGCCGCGACGCTCGCCGCCGCGCCGCGTCGGACGGCCGACTCGGTACGCGACATCGAGGACGCGGCACTCACGCTCACCGCGTCCGCGGTCGTCGCCGCCGCTGCCGCGCGTACCGAATCCCGCGGAGCGCATGTCCGCACGGATTACCCGTTGACCGCCGACGTGGCGGAGTCGCGGGTGTTCCGGATCGTCGACGGCGAATTGCGGGAGGCCCGTCCCGTGAGCCTGCCCGGCTGAGCGGACCGGTCAAGTCGACGCCTCCGGGGTGCTGTCGGAGATAGATTGACCCCGATGACCCAGATCTCCGCAGACGGTTCGGGGCCCCAGAGCGGCCCCGATCGCGACGACCCGGATTCCCGCGCCCCTGTTCCCGGGGGCCCGGAACGAATCACCCTCGAGCTCGGACACATCACCCTGCATGCGCTCGCGTGGGGTCCCGCGGCCGGTCCGGTGGCCGTGTGCCTGCACGGATTTCCCGACTCGGCATGGACGTGGCGGCACCTCGGGCCCGAACTCGCCGGCGCCGGGTACCGCGTGGTCGCCCCGTTCACACGCGGTTACGCACCGTCGGAGATACCGGAGGACAACGACTTTCACGTTGCGGCGCTGGCCTACGATGCGCTGGCGGTTCATCGCGCGGTCGGAGCCGGCCCCGACGCCGTCCTGATCGGGCACGACTGGGGCGCGATGACGGCGAACGCGGTGGCGCACCGCGACGACAATCCGTACGCGCGGGTGATCTCGATGTCGGTCCCGCCGGTTCCGGCGGTCCGGCGCTCGATCGGCGGTGGGGTCGACGGCGTCAAGACGCTCGCGCGTCAGGCGGTGATGAGCTGGTACATCGCGTTCAATCAGCTGCCGTGGTTGCCCGAACGGACTCTCGACCGCCTCATCCCGCTCCTGTGGCGCCGCTGGCGGCTCGATTCGGCGGCGACTCCTGTCCGGCCCGACCACCGACTGGACGTCGACCACGCGCTCGCGGCGCTGCCCACACGTGCCCATCGGACAGCTGCGCTCGGGTACTACCGCGCACTCCGCAGGCTGCGGACCCATCCTCGGTACGCCGCGTTGCGGAACGACTGGCTGGGCGAACCACGTTCTCCCACATTGTATTTGCATGGTGCAGACGACGGGTGCATGCAGTCGCGTCTTGCGGACACGGTCCGCGAGGTGTTGCCGGCGGGCAGTGCGGCCGCGGTCGTCGCCGGGGCGGGCCATTTCCTGCACCTCGACCAGCCGGACGAGGTGAACGCGAGGATCCTCGCGTTCCTCGGTTCGGACGCGCGGGGCCAAGAGGGTGGCACCGGACCGGCCCGCTTCGTACACTGACCCGCGGGATCTTCACCACACCGTGGCCACCGGGGGAGGGCCACCGCAGAAGCGCATGCCGGGGGGGCTTGCCACCGGGCGGCAGGAAGCCGACGGGTACGAGAAGACGACCGTGCGCTCCACACGGGTGTGGTCGCGCGAAGATCTCGCGGCGATGCAAGGCATGAAGGGGAGTCCGTATGAACGGCGAAGGCTGTTGGTCGACGGTGGTGTGCCGGCCGACCGAACGCGCGGCGCTGGGGCTGTCGGGTGACTCCGATTGGTTGCTGCAATGCCGTCTGGCGATCGGCCATCGGGGTAATCACGCCACCGACGCGAGCACCCACCCGCGGCACGACCGCCGGTTGTGGCTCGAGTGGAACGACTTCGACGACCGCGCGCAGTCGCTCATCGAACGCAATCCGTGCCCGGTCCCGTCCCCGGAGGGCGCCGGGTGCGTGTTCTTCGCCGGGCACGGCGGCCCGCACTTCTATGCGCGCAGCAACGGCCACGCACCGTCGGTGATGACCGGCGCGAGCGCTTCCAACCCGCAGACCGTCGCGCCTGATCACGCCGTCGACCCGCTGCGTCAGCCGCCGCAGATGGGTTCGTCACGGATGGGTTCGCACCGCCTGCCCGACTCGCACCCGGCTGCCCTGCCGACGCAACACCCGGCGGCCGAGCCCGAACCGAACGAGTATCGCGGCGGACGCCGGTCGACCAATGCCGAGCCGCTGGCCGCCGAGGACTACCACGGCCGACGCCACCGGACCGACGGCTACGCCGTCGCCTACTCGCCGGCGCCGGACCCCGGCAGATCGTTCGGCGGACAGGCAGGCAGCGGCCCGGCCGGCCCGTCGGTCCGTGTCCCGGGTTCGGAGACGACGGGCATCGCGCCGGGGAACGTCCCGGCCGTGCCCGACGACCCCACCGCTCCGGGATTCGACGCGGCGCGTGTTGCCGCCATCGGGGACGCGCTCGACGAGGTCGCTGCCGCCCTGGCGAAATTGGCCGCAGCACTCCGCTCGTAGGGGCATCCGAAACACCACGACACCGCTGGTTCTCAGGGAGCAGTAGTTGGGCTCGCTCCGAGCGCAACGGGTTCTTTCCACATACGGTAGGGGGGTACCGTTTCGGGGTCGGCGGTGGTATACCTGGTCGGGCATACCCTTGAGGGGTATCCGGACGGGAGAGATCATGGACGAGCACCAGCACGGCTACATCGGCCGGAAGGACGACTATCTGCGCCGCCTGAAGCGCATCGAAGGTCAGGCGCGAGGTCTGCAGCGGATGGTGGAGGAAGACACCTACTGCATCGACATCCTGACGCAGGTGTCGGCGATGACCAAGGCGCTGCAAGCGGTCAGCCTCGGGCTCCTCGAAGAGCACATGGCTCACTGCGTCGTGCATGCCGCGCAGGAGAGCGACGAGGCCGGCAAGGCCAAGGTCGACGAGGCCATGGCCGCGATCACCCGCCTGGTCAAGTCCTGACCGTCCTTCCTGATCCATCCCCGTTGACTTCGACGATCCGAGGAGTATCCGCATGAGCACCACCAGCACCTACACCGTCACCGGCATGACCTGCGGCCACTGTGCCGCGTCCGTTCGCGAGGAGATCGAGGCGCTGCCGGGCGTGACCAGTGTCGAGGTCACCGTCGACGACGGCTCGGTGCGGGTCGCGGCCGACCGTGAACTCGGTCGAGACGAGGTCGCGGCCGCCGTCACCGAAGCCGGCTACGCACTGGTCTGACCATGAGATCCGTTGCCACCGGGCCCCTGGCCTACGTCGTCGCGCTGATCGCGGTCTTCGTGATCGCGTTCGGCGTCGGGCGTGCGTGGGGCCCCGACGTGGAGCCGGTGACTCACGACGCACCGTCACACGGCGTCGTCACCGGCGAACCGACATCCGACCCGCATGAAGGTGGTCACCCATGACCGCGAGTACCGGACAACTGGTCGACCTCGACATCACCGGCATGACCTGCGCGTCCTGCGCCAACCGCATCGAGCGCAAGCTCAACAAGATCGACGGTGTGACCGCGTCGGTGAACTACGCGACCGAACGTGCCCACGTCGAGGTACCTGCGGGTCTGGCGCCCGGCGACCTCGTCGAGGTGGTCCGCGCGGCCGGCTACGACGCATCGCCGATCGTGCCCGATTCGTCGGCCTACGCTCCGGAACACCCGGGAGCGGGGTCCGGCGATCCCGAATTGGACGGTCTCCGGCAGCGCCTGATCGTCTCCGCGATCCTCTCGGTGCCGGTGATCGCGCTCGCGATGATCCCGGCGCTCCAGTTCACGTACTGGCAGTGGTTGTCCCTGACGCTCGCCGCGCCGGTCGTCGTGTGGGGGGCCTACCCGTTCCACCGCGCAGCGTGGATCAACCTGCGCCACGGCGCCACGACGATGGACACCCTCGTGTCCGTCGGCACCCTCGCGGCGTTCGGATGGTCGCTGTACGCGCTGTTCCTCGGCACCGCGGGCACGCCCGGGCTCACCCACGGATTCGACCTGCTGCCCCAGCGGACCGACGGATCGTCGCACATCTACCTCGAGGCCGCGGCCGGCGTCACGACCTTCCTACTGGCCGGCCGCTATTTCGAGAAGCGCGCCAAGCGGCGGGCCGGTGACGCACTCGCCGCGCTGATGGACCTTGGGGCCAAGGACGTCGTCGTCCGACGGTCCGACGGTGCCGAGTCCCGAATCCCCATCGCGCAGTTGGCGGTCGGCGACGAGTTCGTGGTCCGGCCCGGTGAGAAGATCGCCACCGACGGAGTCGTCGTCGACGGTGCGTCGGCGGTCGACGCGTCGATGGTGTCCGGCGAATCCGTACCGGTCGAGGTCACCTCCGGCGACTCGGTGGTCGGCGCGACCGTCAACACCAGCGGTCTGCTCGTCGTGCGTGCGACCGCTGTCGGTTCCGACACCGCGCTCGCCCAGATGGCCCGCATGGTGACGGCGGCGCAAGAGGGCAAGGCCGACGTCCAGCGACTGGCCGACCGGATCTCGTCGGTGTTCGTCCCGATCGTGATCGCGATCTCGCTTGCGACCCTGGGCTTCTGGCTCGGCGTGGCGTCCACGACCGACTTCGCCGGTGGCGATGTGACCTTCGCGTTCACCGCCGCCGTCGCGGTCCTCATCATCGCGTGCCCGTGCGCGCTCGGACTCGCCACTCCGACGGCCCTGATGGTCGGTACCGGGCGAGGGGCACAGCTGGGCATCCTGCTGAAGGGCCCGGAGGTGTTGGAATCGACGCGACGCGTCGACACGATCGTGCTGGACAAGACCGGCACCGTGACGACGGGTGAGATGTCGCTGTCCGGGATCACCGTGGCCGACGGCTATGCGCGCGAACAGGTCCTGGGCTGGGCGGCATCGGTGGAGTCGGGATCGGAACACCCGATCGCGGCGGCCATCGTCGACGCGGGACGCGACCACATCGACGCCCGCGTCCGAGATTTCGTGTCCACGCAGGGCGCCGGTGTCGCCGGGATCGTCGGCGACCGGTTCGTGACAGTGGTGTCGCCGAACACGATCGACGCGCCGCTACCACCGTCGCTCGACGATGCGGTGGTCGTCGCGGAGTCCGACGGCGCAACCGCGGTCGTCGTCCTGATCGCTGAGCATTCCTCCGAAGAACCTGCCGGACAACCTGTTCCCGTCGCGGTTCTCGTGGTGGCGGACCAGGTCAAACCCTCATCGGCCGCGGCGATCTCCGAGTTCCGGCGACTGGGTCTGACTCCGATGTTGCTCACCGGCGACAACGAGGGCGCCGCCCGGGCCGTGGCGTCGAGCGTCGGCATCGACGACGTCACCGCCGGGGTCAGTCCGAAGCGGAAGCTCGAGGTCATCGCCGAACTGCAGGAGCAGGGCCACGTGGTGGCGATGGTCGGGGACGGGATCAACGACGCCGCGGCGCTCGCGCAGGCGGATCTCGGCCTCGCGATGGGTACCGGCACCGACGTCGCGATGGCCGCCAGCGATCTGACGATCGTGAGCGGTGACCTGCGCGCGGTGGCCGATGCCATTGCTCTGGCGCGTCGAACCCTCGGCACCATCAAGGGAAACCTGTTCTGGGCCTTCGGGTACAACGTCGCGGCCATTCCTCTCGCCGCCGCCGGGATGCTGAATCCCATGATCGCCGGCGCGGCCATGGCGCTCTCGTCGGTGTTCGTCGTCGGCAACAGCCTGCGACTCCGCGGGTTCACGCCGCGGCGCTGAGTGGAAACCGCCCTCGCCGGCGACGCCGACGACTCTTCGTCGTCTGTGGTCCGCCGGCGGGCGGTTTTCGATCGGGTGCCCGACCGTCAGGCGCTGGTGGCGACCCGCGCCGCTGCGTGCCGCCCGGCGCGCCGGCCGAAGTAGGAGCCCTCGCCCAATTGCGTTCCGCTGCAGTATCCCTTGCAGTCCTGCGCGATGTTGGTGGCACTGGCCCCGGCGGCGTAGAGCCCAGGGATGACGGTGCCCGACTCGTCGAGCACCTCGCCGTCGAGTGACGTCGCCATACCGCCCATGGTGAACCCGGCGTACATCGCCTTGCCGAGCGACAGGTCGTATGCCGCCCACGGTCCGGTGTCCTGGGGCTCGAGGAACTCGGGTGCCTTGTGGAAGTCGGGGTCTTCCTTCTTCGCGGCGTTCTCGTTGTAGCGGGCCATGGTCGCCTGCAGCTTGCCCTCGGGGATTCCGAGGTCCCGCTCCATCTCCTCGATGGTCTCCCAGCCGTCGATCAACGGGACCAGGTAGTTCTGCTTCTCGTTCATGTGCGACTCGTTGACGATGAGATAAGCCACCGAATCCGGCTGCTCGAGAACGAATCCCGATGTCCGCGCATGGTAGGAGTCCTCGGTGACGAACCGCTCGCCGAATTTGTTCACGATGACGCCCATGACCATGCTGGCGGGCGGGTAGATCGGCGCGGTGATGAACGCCTTGTCCATGTATTTCAGTGCGGCGCCGACCGATCGGCCCATGCGCAGGCCGAGGCCGTCGTCGTAGGTGTTGCCGAGCACGAACGGCTTCTCGGCGAGATGCGGGGTGTGTTCGGCGACCATGTCGGGGTTCATCACGAAACCGCCGGCGGCGATGATCACCGAGTCCGCGCGTATGACGCCCTCGGCGTCGGGCGTCTTCCACATCACGCCGACGACCGCACCCTGCTCGTCGACGACCAACTGGCGGGCGCCGGTCTCGTACCGGACCTCGGCACCCAGCTCATCGAGGCGGGTGACGAGCAGATCGATGACCAGCTTCGCGCCCCCGGTCTCCCCGGGGACCGGGACCTTGTGGCCGCGCGGTGCGGGGACGGCCTGGTTCTTGAACGGCCAGACCTTCTCGTTGCCGGTGAACATCAGTCCCTCGGTGCCGGGCTGGATCACGGCCTTCTCCGGATAGAAGCTGCGCTCGAAGGTGAAGCCGAGCCCTTCGAGCCAGTTGAAGTGATCGACGCTGTCGACGCAGTAGGCGTGGATCTTGTCGGCCTCGGGTTCGATCGACACGGCGGTGAGGTACTTCTCCATCTCCTCGACGGAGTCGTCCTGGCCCGTGGCCTGCTGTACTGCGGTCCCGCCGCCGAGGTAGAAGAACCCACCGGAGAGCGAGGTGGTGCCGCCGGGCGCGGCGGCGCGCTCGAGCAACAGCACACGCGCGCCGTTGGCAGCGGCCTCGGCGGCGGCGCATCCGCCGGCGATGCCGAATCCGATCACGACGACGTCGACCTCGTCGGAGAACTCGCTCACCGAATCGACTGCGACGGTCTCGGGGATCTCGGTGCTGGTAGCCATGCCGCTCAGATTAGCGGACAAACTAGAACCTGTTCTAGTCTTGGTAACGATTCGTCGACGGGGTGCCGTCGGTGGTCACCGGCCGGTCTCGGACCATCAGATACACGGCATATTCACAGGGTTCTCCGGTACCAAGGGATATGGCCTCCATCACGACGCGTCACGCATCCTCGCCGGCTCCTGCGCTGGCGGGCGTGGTAGCCGTCGGCGCGGCTCTCGCCGCGGGCGAACTGGCCGCCGTCCCGATCTCGCCCGACTCCTCCCCGTACTTCGCGGTCGGATCGTCGGTCGTCGACCATTCGCCCGAGGCCGTACGCAAGTGGGCCATCGAGACGTTCGGCGTCAACGACAAGCTCGCACTGTTCATCGGGATGGGCATCATCATCGCGGTACTCGCGGCGGCATGCGGATACCTCGAACGACGACGACCTCCACTCGGCTCGGTGATCATCGGAGCTTTCGGGGTGGTCGGGATGCTGGCCGCACTCAACCGTCCCGATGCCGGTTGGACGCACGCACTGCCGTCGATCATCGCCGGCGTCGTCGGGATCGTCGTGCTGCGCGTCCTCATCGCGCAGCTACGTCCCAAGGGGGCGGAGTCCCCCGAGGCGGATCCCGACGCCGCGGGCGACGAGCCCACATCGGCTGTGCGGTCGGGTTTCTCGCGCCGCTTCGTGCTCACCGCCGGCGGTATCGCGGCCGCCGCGGTGGTCGTCGGTGTCGTGGCCCGGCGAGTGCTCGCCGACACTGCGGGCGTCGTCGCCGACCGTGCCCGAGTGCTGTTGCCGCGTGCGGCGAGCCAGGCGCCGCCGATCCCGGCCGGTGCGCAGCTCGAGCTCTCGGGTGCAACCCCGTTCATGACCAGCAACGCCGACTTCTACCGCATCGACACCGCGTTGCAGGTTCCGACGCTCACGACCGACGAGTGGCGACTGCGAATCCACGGTGACGTCGACCGTGAGGTGACCCTGTCCTGGGATGACCTGCTCGCCATGCCGATGACCGAGCGGATCATCACGCTCGCCTGCGTGTCGAACGAGGTCGGCGGCGATCTCGTCGGCAACGCCAAGTGGCTGGGGGTGCCGATGCGCGAGGTCCTCGACCTCGCCGGGGTGAGGCCCGGGGCGGACATGCTGCTGTCCACGAGCGTGGACGGATGGACTTGCGGCACTCCGATTTCGACGGTCACCGACGGGCGCGACGCGCTTCTCGCCGTCGGGATGAACGGCTCGCCGCTTCCCCTCGAGCACGGATACCCGGTCCGGCAGGTGGTGCCGGGACTGTACGGGTACGTCTCGGCGACCAAATGGGTCATCGACTGGGAGATCACGCGGTTCTCCGAGGCCAAGGCCTACTGGACGACCCGCGGGTGGTCAGCGCTCGGCCCGATCAAGATGGCGTCGCGCTTCGACCGTCCGGCCGATGGCACCGAGCATCCGGCCGGGGAGGTCGTCGTGGCCGGCACCGCATGGGCCCAGCACACGGGCGTCGAGCGCGTCGAGGTGCGCGTCGACCAGGGGCCATGGCAACCCGCGGAGTTGACGACGGAGTACAGCATCGACACGTGGCGGCAATGGCGGTTCGCCTGGCAGGCGACCAAGGGCAACCACACCCTCGAGTGCCGGGCGATCGACAAGCAGGGCAAGCCGCAGATCGAGCGCTATCAGGCACCGGCACCCGACGGCGCGAGCGGACTCGACGACCGCACCTACACCATCGTCTGAGGCGGTACGGAGCCCGAGGCCGGAAAGACTCAGCAGGCCGGCGGGACGACACCTGTACAGACATGTGTCCAGAAATGGCGAAAACCGCAGCGTCAAGGGTGGAGTGAGGTATCTGACTCACCTGAGCTGTCGCTGAGAGCGCATGTTATGTTCATCGCACCTTTATGTGAGCCGGGTGACAGCCATCCTGTCCCATCCGAGCACCTCGTGACCTGCGTCAGGTCGTCCGCTGCGCCCACACATGGCGGAGCTGCACGATCTGGAAGCGGGTCACCTCGTTGACAAGACGCGCCGAGTCCTGGCGCCGAACCGCGGCGCTGCTCGATGGCGCCGGACCAGACAGGTGAGATAGATGACAGTGGGTGTCGTGCGCGAGACGGCCGAGGGAGAGCGCCGGGTGGCGCTGGTCCCGAAGGTCGTCGCCGCGCTGGTGGGCAAGGGTGTGCCCGTCGTGGTGGAGTCGGGGGCCGGTCTCGGCGCCCTGATCCCCGACGAGGCGTACACCGAGGCCGGTGCGACGATCGGCGATCCATATGGGTCCGATGTGGTCCTGAGGGTGTCGCCGCCGTCGGATGCGGAGATCGCGAAGCTGCGGAGCGGGCAGAAGCTGATCGGCTTTCTCGCGCCGCGCAACGCCGACAATCAGATCGCCACGTTGCGGGAAGCAGGCGTGGAGGCGTACGCGGTGGAAGCCATTCCGCGTATCTCGCGCGCCCAGGTGATGGACGCGCTGAGTTCGCAGGCGAATGTCGCAGGTTACAAGTCGGTCGTGGTGGCCGCGGATGTGTCGACGCGGTTCTTCCCGATGCTGACCACGGCGGCCGGCACGGTGAAGCCGGCGACGGTGCTGGTCCTGGGTGTCGGTGTGGCCGGGCTGCAGGCCTTGGCCACGGCCAAGCGTCTGGGTGCGCGGACCACCGGTTACGACGTGCGTCCCGAGGTCGCCGAGCAGGTCCGTTCGGTCGGCGCGCAGTGGCTCGATCTGGGCATCGACGCCGCCGGTGAGGGCGGGTACGCCCGTGAGCTCACCGACGACGAGCGAGCACAGCAGCAGCAGGCCCTCGAAGACGCGATCAAGGGTTTCGACGTGGTGATCACCACTGCGCTGGTGCCGGGTCGTCCGGCTCCGCGCCTGGTGACCGCGGCTGCGGTCGAGGGTATGAAGCCGGGCAGTGTCGTCGTCGACCTCGCCGGTGAGACCGGCGGAAACTGTGAGCTGACCGAGCCGGGTCAGACCGTCGTCAAACACGACGTCACCATCGCCGCACCGCTGAACCTGCCTGCCACGATGCCCGAGCATGCCAGCGAGCTGTACTCGAAGAACCTGCTGGCGCTGATCGAGCTGATGCTCGACGACAACGGCTCCATCACACCGGATTTCGACGACGAGGTCGTCGCGGCCGCGTGTGTCACCCGTACCGAGCAGGAGGTGTCTGCCTGATGTATGCCGGTCTTCTCGCGAATCTCGCGATCCTGGTGCTCGCCGGGTTCGTCGGCTTCGCTGTCATCTCCAAGGTCCCCAACACCCTGCACACCCCGTTGATGTCGGGCACCAACGCCATTCACGGCATCGTCGTGTTGGGCGCACTGGTCGTGCTGGGCAAGTTGCCCGCCGACGCCGGCTGGGGTGTGCGCATCATCGCGTTCGTCGCGCTGGTGTTCGGCACGCTCAACGTCATCGGTGGCTTCGCGGTCACCGACCGGATGCTGGGCATGTTCAAGGGTAAGAAAGAGGTGGCCAAGTGAACGGCTCCCCAGAGACTTCTGTGTCACAGCTGGTACTCGCGGCGGGCGCGCACACCCCGAGTGAGGGCGTCGGCTACCTGGTGACCGCGCTCTACATCGTCTCGTTCTCCCTGTTCATCTACGGTCTGATGGGTCTGACCGGACCGAAGACCGCGGTGCGTGGCAACTGGATCGCCGCCGTGGGCATGGGTCTGGCGGTTGCCGCGACGCTGCTCTACGTGTGGAACGAGGGGGCGGTCGGTTCCGACGGGCACTCCACCGAGGGCGTGCCCACGATCAACTGGGTGCTCATCGCCGTCGGTCTGATTCTCGGTGTGGCGCTGGGAATCCCGCCCGCACTCAAGACCAAGATGACGGCCATGCCGCAGCTGGTGGCGCTGTTCAACGGCGTCGGTGGTGGCACCGTTGCGCTGATCGCGTGGGCCGAGTTCATCGAGACCTCCGGGTTCTCGTCGTTCCACAACGTCGAACCGGCGTCGCCGCTGGTGATCGGTTCGCTGATCGCCGCGATCATCGGGTCGGTCTCGTTCTGGGGATCGCTGGTGGCCTTCGCGAAGCTGCAGGAGATCATGCCCAAGGGGCTGGAGAAGACCTTCGTCTCCAACGCGAAGCTGTTCCAGGCCGCCAACATCGTGCTGCTGATCGTGGCGCTGGGGCTGGCGATCTACCTCGGTGTCGACGCCTCCAACGGTGGCGGCGCGAGTGTCTGGTGGATGGTCGGGGTCCTGGTCGCCGCGGGCGTGATGGGTCTGTTCGTGGTGTTCCCCATCGGTGGTGCGGACATGCCGGTGGTCATCTCACTGCTCAATGCGATGACCGGTCTGTCGGCTGCGGCCGCGGGTATCGCGCTGGACAACACGGCTCTGATCGTGGCCGGCATGATCGTCGGCGCCTCGGGTTCGATCCTGACCAACCTCATGGCCAAGGCGATGAACCGGTCGATCCCGGCGATCGTGTTCGGTTCGTTCGGTGGCGGCGATGCTGCTGCCGCGGGCGGCCCGGGTTCGGCCGGCGGCACGGTCAAGGCGACCTCGGCTGCCGACGCCGCGATCCAGATGGCGTACGCCAACCAGGTCATCGTCGTCCCGGGTTACGGTCTGGCCGTGGCGCAGGCCCAGCACGCGGTCAAGGAGATGGCGAAGCTGTTGGAGGCCAAGGGTGTCGAGGTCAAATACGCGATCCACCCGGTCGCCGGTCGCATGCCCGGTCACATGAACGTGCTGCTCGCCGAGGCCGACGTCGAGTACGACTCGATGAAGGAAATGGACGACATCAACGGTGAGTTCAGCCGGACCGACGTTGCCATCGTCATCGGCGCCAACGACGTCACCAACCCCGCGGCGCGCAACGACCCGAGCAGCCCGATCCACGGGATGCCGATCCTCAACGTCGACGAGGCGCGATCGACCATCGTGCTCAAGCGGTCGATGAGTTCGGGTTACGCCGGCATCGAGAACCCGCTGTTCTTCGCCGACGGCACCAGCATGCTCTTCGGCGACGCCAAGAAGAGCGTCGACAGCGTCATCGAGGAACTCAAGGCGCTCTAGCGTTTTCACGTTTCTCCCCGAGGCCCCGGCAACCGTTCTGGTTGCCGGGGCCTCGCCGTTTCCCACACGGCGCTGTTGCGCAGCCCGGGCACACCCATCGAGCAGGAATCGAGAAGCCGCCGGCTGCGCCATCGTCGTACTGTCGGTGCATCGCCTGATCTCAACGGAGGAAAACATGTCTCTGTCACTTCGGTCCCTGTCGCTCTGGTACCAGCGAAAGACCAACGAGCGCACCGTCGCCCGCATCCGCAAGAAGTCCGGATCGATGTGGGGGATGGAGATGCTCATTCTACGCACGACCGGTCGACGCTCAGGTCTCGTGCGCGAGACACCACTCAGCTGGTTCCCCGACGGCGACGACTGGCTGGTCGTCGCATCGGGCGGCGGCAAGCGGAATCCGGACTGGTTCGCCAACCTGACCGCCCATCCCGATGGCGTGTCGGTCGAGCGGCACGGGGAGGCCCCGGTGCCGGTGACGCCGGTCGTACTCGACGCTGCTGAGCGGGAGATCGCGTGGAACACGGTGGTCGAGGCGCAGCCGCGATACGCGAAGTATCAAAAGAAGTCGTCGCGTGAGTATCCGCTCGTGAGGCTCGTCGCGCGTTCGTGATCGATGGTCCGAAACGGGGGCGGTAGGAGCTGGGCGCGCCAGCAGGTCGGCGCGGTCAACGGGCAACTCGAGAGTGTTCCGCGGAACCCTGGTGACCTCGGATTGAGTCCCGAAAGATTGTCGGTGCCCGGCGATATCTTGTTGCTGTACTTCTCGTTCGGTTCTGGGGGTTGCTGTGGGGGTCAGTGCTTTTCGTTCCGGTGGAGATGTGTCGTCGATGTTCGATGGTGCGGATCCTGAGTCGTTGTCGGATGAGGTGCTCGAGGCTCGGGTGCTGGGGTATGCCGCGCAGATCACGGCGCTGACAGCGAACTTCCTTGAACTGATAGCGGAACTGGATGGGCGGGAGTCGTGGCGGGGGCCGGGGATTCATTCACTGGCGCACTGGTTGTCGTGGAAGGCCGGCATAGCACCGCGAACGGCGCATGAGCAGTTGAGGGTCGCCAAAGCGTTACGAGAATTGCCGGCGATCCGCACCGCGTTTCGCGAAGGCCGGCTGACGTATTCGAAGGTCCGCGCCCTGACACGGGTGGCTACGCCTGAACGTGAGCAGGAGTTGGTGAATCTGGCGTTGTCGGCGACGGCGAGTCAGTTGGATCGGGCGGTGCGGGCGATGGGCCAGGTCGACCGCAACTGTGGCGTCGAAGACGAAAGCCGGCCGCCGGTGGAGTCGAGGGGCCGGTGGAAGTGGAACGATGACGGGTCGTTGTCGGTGTCATTGACGTTGAGTCCGTTGGATGGTGCGCGGTTCCTTGCTGGGACGGTGCGGGCGGAGTATGAACGCACCCGGACCTGCGATGACCCGGATCTGCCCACTGTGGAGAGTGTTCCGCGGAACACTGACGCCGGTTCGGCACCTGAGGATTCGGAGGTGGTTCCGTCTCGGCGTCGGGATCTGTGGCGGCAGGTGCCGTCGAATGTTGCGCCGGCGGTGGTGGCGATGGCTGACATGGTGCATGACGGGATCGCGATGCCCGGTCTTGCGCCGGGTGCGGAGATCCTGATTCATGCCGGTGACGGGGTGGAGTCGGCTCATCTCGATGACGGTCCGGCGTTGTCGGAGGCCGAGGTGGACGAAGCCCGGTGCGGGGCGTCGACGCGGGAT
>NZ_JAFFZF010000041.1:0-42818 GCF_016924115.1 Gordonia sp. BP-119 | reverse complement strand
GACCACCCCAACCCCACCTCCACACCACGCGACCAACCCTCGACCGTCGGGCGCAGGGCAGTCGGCATCGGGTCGAGCGCGGCCACCGGCAGGGACGGGTCGTCGATCACCGCGTCGAGCAGGTCGGTCAGCATGGCGGCGACCGTCTCGGCGACACCCTCGCCGACGACGGACAGATCCGTCTTGACCGTGAGGCAGAGGTCGTCGCCCTCCGGTGCGGCGATGAGCGCGAGCGGATAGTGCGTGGCGTCGGACGTGCTCACGTCGCGGATCTCGAGGCCCGAGGTCCGCGACCCCGCCACGACCGTGTCCACGTCGACCGGATACGACTCGAAGACCACGAGGGTGTCGAACAGGCGCGGGTGGCCGGTCGCCGCGGTGATGTCGCCGAGTCCGACGAACTGGTGGTCGAGCATGCGGGCGCGGGCATGGTGCAGTTCACCGATGAGAGCGGCCGGCGATCGACCCGGTGCGACGTCGGCAACGACCGGCACGGTGTTGATGAACAGGCCGATCATGCCGTCGGCACCGTCGAGGTCGGCGGGCCGCCCCGACACCGTCTCACCGAAGACGACTCGTTGCTCGCCGGTGAAGCGGGACAACACGATCGACCATGCCGCATTCAGCACGGTGCTCGTCGTCGTGCCCAGCGTCCGCACCGTCCGTTCGAGGGCGGCCCGGGTGGTCGCGGACACCCGCGCCGTCACCTCGTGCCGCCGGGGCTCGCGGTCGGCACCGGGGTGCACCTGTGGACGGACCAGCGTCGGAACGATGTCGGCGAGATGCTCGCGCCAGGCGGTGATCGTGGTCGCGGCGTCGCGTCGGTCGAGCCAATCGAGGTAGGACTCGAAGTCACGTGCCGGCGTGATCGCCGGGCGGCCGAGGTGGGCCGCGAGGAGGTCTGCGACGAGAATCGGCCCCGACCATCCGTCCAGGATGATGTGGTGTGCGGTGATGACCAGTGTGCACGCGGGGCCCGTCACCGTGTCGTGGGACACCGCGGAGAACCGGATGAGCGGCGGGTCGTCCAGGACAAACGGGCGTCGTAGGTCCTCGTCGGCGATCTGCACGATCCGCGAGGCCGCGTCGGCCGTGCTCAGACCGGTGAGGTCCACGCCGCGGAAGTCGGGCTCGGTCACCGCGGGATGATCGGCCGGGGGTACGACCACGACCAGTCGACCCGACGGCGTGCGGGTGAACCCCGAGCGCAGTACACGTTGCCTGGTCAACAGCTCACGGACGGCCGGCAGGAGCATGTCGGCGGGGTGAGCTCCGTCGAACTCGATGACCGACTGGGTCACATAGGGATCGACGCCGACCAGCCGCTGGGCTTCGTAGAAGAGCCCCTGTTGGAGCGGCGTCGGCGGCCAGATCGCGTAGCGACCGCGCGTCCGTGCTGCGCGTGTCCGGGTGGCGAGCACGTGGTCGATGTCCGTCTGGTCGAGCCCGCCGATCACGTCGGTCTCGCTCGGACCCGGGTCGCCCACGGCATCCACATACGCGGCGAGCGAGGACAGTGCAGATTCCCAGCGATCGGCGATCCCGCCCAGCGCGGGCTCGTCGAACAACCCCTCGGGTGCCGTGAGGTCCACTCGCAACTCCCGACCACCCGCGGTCGCCACCGAGGCGGCCGTCACGGTCAGCGCCGCCAACGCGATCATGTCTCCCCGAACCGACGGCGGAAGCGGCGGCGCGTCACCGATCGGCACGAAATCCGTTGCCGTCGAATCGGTGTCGTCGATGCCTCCGCCCCCGAGCAGACCCAGGTAATTGACCGTGATCGGCGGGAGGGGCCGGTGTCGCAGCGGCGAGCCGGGACGCAGCCATCGCAGCGGCCCGAACGCGATGCCGTTGTCCGGCATTCGCGACTGAGTGTCCTTGAGCGCCTTGACCATCGTCGCCAGACGATGACCGGGGGTGGCCTCCTCGGCGGCCTCACCTCGTGCTGCCGGGGCGGTCGCCTCCACCGGCCCGGGGACGTCGACGCTCACGGGTACGAACGAGGTGAACCATCCGACCGTCTCGGTCAGGTCGGCGCCGGGTGCGATGCCCTCTTCGCGGCCGTGGTTCTCGATCACCATCGACACCGGACCGGACGCCGTGACCGGATCCCGCAGCGCGAATGCCACGGCCGCGGCCACCACGGTGTCCGGGCGCGCACCGAACGTCTCGGTGACCGTGCCCAAGACCCGCTCTGCCAGACCGGCTCCGACGGTGCGGGACACCGAGATCGTGGTCGCGAGACGGTCCCGGGCCCGGTCGATCTCCCACTCCGCCGGGGTCGGCGGCAGCTGGCGCGACCACCACTCGATCTCCTCTGCGCGATCGGCGAGTCCCGCCAGCACACCCGACCAGCGCCGGAACGAGGTACCCGAGGCCGCGAGGCCCGGCGTCTCCCCGTTGCGGTACTGCCACCACGCGCGTCCCAGACCCGCCACGATGGTCGGCCACGACACGGCGTCGACGCCGAGATGATGGGCGGCGACGACGAGTCGGCCGGTGCCGTCGGCGAAGCGGACGCCGATCGCCGCGACCAGTCGTCCGTCGGCCGGCGACAAGGTCGCGAGGGCGCGCGCATGGGCTGCCCGGATGGCGCTGTCGACGGAGCGCGCCGGCGTCGATGGCCGGCTCGATGTCGAGATGTCCGAGCGGTCGAGGATCTCGACCGTGATGTCACCCGGGTCGCCGTCGCCCGCCACGACGACCGGACCCCCGACGGAGTCGGTCCGCAGCGATGCGGTCAGCATCGGATGGGCCGCGACGACCGCGGTCACCACCGCGCGGACGGCGGCCTCGTCCGCCTCGACCGGCAGCGCGAGCACCGTGCTCTGCGAGAAGTCCGCGAGGTCGTCCGGGTCGTCGGCGAGGTCGAGCATCCACGCCAGGCCCGGGGTCATCCCGACCGAACCGATTGCCCCGCCCGGCATTTCGTCAAGTCCCCGGATCGCCTCCGTCTGTGCACGACGGGCCAGCTCACGGATGGTCGACGCCGCGAACACATCGCGCGGGGTCAGATGGAGCCCCGCGGCGCGCAGCATCGACGTGAGGCGGATGGATGCGATGGAGTCCCCGCCGAGTTCGAAGAACGACCGGGTCACCGGGACGCCCTCGACCCCGAGGAGTGATGCAACGATTGCGGCGACGGTCCGTTCCGCGTCGTCGGCGGGTGCGGCGTCGGCGTGGACGGCTTCCGACAACGGGTCGAAGCGCGGCGCCGGCAGCGATTTCCGGTCCAGTTTGCCGGTGCTGCCGAGCGGCGCTTCGGTCAGCGGCACCCACAGTGTCGGCCGCATGTACGCCGGCAACGACGCGGCCACCGCCTCCCGCGCGCGTGCGATGAACCCGTCCCCGTCCGGTCCACCGCCGCCGGGTCCGATGAGATATCCCACCAGGTGGTCCGAACCGCCCGGGGCGCGCGCGACGGTGACCACGGCCTGGCGTACGCCGTCGATGCCGGACAGGATCGCCTCGATCTCACCGAGTTCGATCCGCTGTCCGCGGAGTTTGACCTGGAAGTCGCTGCGTCCCAGGTACTCCAGGTCGCCCGCACGGTTACGCCGGACGAGGTCGCCGGTGCGGTACAGGCGTCGGCCGCCGCCCGCGGGATCGGCGACGAACCGTTCGGCGGTGAGGTCCGGCCGCGCCGCATACCCGCGGGCGAGCTGGACGCCTCCCAGATACAACTCGCCGGTGACGCCCGCCGGCACGGGACGCAACCGTGCGTCGAAGACGAACGTCTGGGTGTTCCACACCGGCCGCCCGATGGGCACCACGTCCGCGCCGGGGTCCGGAGTCGCGACGGCGACCTCGACGGCGGCTTCGGTGGGACCGAACAGGTTGGAGACGCGTACGTGTGGGAGCGCCACGCGCGTCGCCCGCAGCGTCGCCGGTGGCAGGGCCTCACCGGAACAGTAGAGGTGTCGCAGGCTCGGCAGGGGCGAAGCAGCATCGTCGCGGATCTCACCGGCGCCGGGAGCGGAGCGAGCGGGCCGAATGTCACCGGCGCCGGCAGCGGAGCGAGCGGGCCGGATTTCATCGATGAAGACGGCGAGCAGCGACGGTACGAAGTGCACCGTGGTGATCTGCTCGGCGTCGATCAGCCGAGCCATCGAATGCGGATCGAGATGGGCGTCGTCGGGCGCGATGACCAACCGGGCGCCGGTCAGCGCCGGGGTCAGCAGTTCGGGCACCGACACGTCGAATGTGAAGGGCGTTTTCAGGAGGACCGAGTCGTGCGGTCCGATCCCGAATTCGTCGACTCCCCATCGCAATCGGTTGAGTACGGCACGATGGGACACCGTGACGCCCTTGGGGCGGCCGGTGGACCCCGACGTGAAGATGGTGTACGCCGCGTGGTCGGGGCGCAGTATCGACAGACGTTCGTCGTCGGCGACCGGGACGGTGTCGAGTTCGACCGGGCTCGCGGCGTCCACAACGATCGCGCGGGGGACAACGTGCGCCGCGGGCGCCCGGTCGTCGCAGATCAGCGCGATCCTCGCGTGCGCGGTGTCGACCATGTGGCGAACGCGGTCGGAGGGAGCGTCGGGTGCCACCGGCATGTACTGACCGCCGGCGGCGAGTACCGCGTGGACCGCGATGACCAGTTCGATCGACCGCGGCATGCACACCGCGACGCAGTCCTCCGGGCCGATCCCCAGCGCGATGAGTTCCCGCGCGAGGGTGGCCACCCGCGCGGCGAACTCGCCGTGGGTGAGAGTGCGGCCCCCGAAACGCACCGCAACCGCCTCCGACGCTCGCAGATGGTCGGCGGCCGCGATCGCCGCCGGGATCGTGAGGTCGGGCAGGACGACCGCGGGTCCGACCGAGAGCTGTTGTTGCGCATCAGCTTCGGCTGCGGTGAGGATGGGGAGATCGGCGACCGGTAGGTCGGCGTCGGCGGCGATCGAGCTGAGTGCCGCGGACAACGCCGCGGAGATCATCTCCGCGGTCGCCGGGTCGAACAGCGCAGTGGCATAGGCGATCGAGCCGGTCAGCCCACCGTCGGCGGTCTCGCGGAAACCGATGGTGAGGTCGAATTTCGCGGCGGTGTCCTCGATCTCGACGAACTCGGTGTCGAGATCGGCCAGTGTGCCGTGCGCCGGTCCGCCGCTCGTGGAGTGGACGAGCAGCACCTGGGCGAGCGGCTCCACGTTCTCGATGCGCTGCGGGTTCACCGCGTCGATCACCCGCTCGAACGGCACGTCGGCGTTGTCGAACGCCGCGAGGTCGGCGTGCTTGACTTGCTCGAGCAACGCGCCGACGGTGAGGTGCGGCTCGACGTCGACCGACAGGATGACGGTGTTGACGAACATGCCGATCAGCTGGTCGATCTCGCGTCGGCCTCGTCCTGCGACGGGCGTGGCCACGGCGATCCGGTTCGTCGACGTCAGGCGCGCGAGGACCGCGACGGTGGCCGTGTGCGCGACCATGAACAGGGTGGCACGGCGGGCGGCGGCACGTCGGCGCAGTCGCGACACGACGGCCGCGGGCAACGACCACCGCACCGTGGCCGCGCGTCCGTCGGTCTCGGCGGGGCGCGGGCGGTCGATCGGCAGCGGGAGGATGTCGGGCAGGCCGGTCAACCGCTCGACCCAGAACTGCAACTGGCGCGCGATCACGGAGTCGGCGTCCGCGGGGTCACCGAGCCGATGTCGTTGCCACACCGCGTAATCCGCGTATTGGAAGCGCAGGGCCGGCCAGTCCGGTGCGCGGCCCGACCGCCGGGCCGCGTACGCCCGCGCGATCTCGGCCGCCAGCACCGGTGCCGACTCACCGTCGGCGGCGATGTGGTGCAGCGCGATGACGAGTACGTGGTGATCCGCCGACGCGGTGATGACGCGCACCCGTACCGGTAGGTCCGTCGTCACGTCGAACGTGGTCGTGACGAGTTCCTGGATCTCCTGGTCGACGACCTGGTCGGAGGATGCGGCGGCCCGCGGCGGGACCACGGTGTGCCCGATCTTGATGCGCCCGGCCCAGTCGTCGGGTGCATGCGCCACGGGTTCGACACCGGCGGCGCGAGCGCCCGTTTCGGCCGACGCGGACCCAGCCGCGATGGATTCCGCGCCGGTGTCGCCGTCGGGCGTCGTCGTCGGGTAGATCGTGCGCAGCACCTCGTGGCGGTCGACGACGTCGAGGATCGCCGCCCGCATCGCGGACACGTCGAGGTCGCCGCGCAGACGGACCACGATGGGGATCACGTAGGCGGCGAAGTGCGGATCGAACTGGTTGAGGAACCACATCCGGCGCTGGGCGTACGAGAGGGGCGCCGGGTCCGGCCGGCGGATCGCCTCGAGCGCGGGCAGATCGGCACCGCGACCGTGTTGCCCCGAATCGACGGCGGCGGCCAGCGCCCGGACCGTCGGCGTCTCGAACAGCGCGCGGACTCCGATCTCCACGCCGAGCGAGCCATCCAGGCGGGCCACCACCCGGGTCGCCGACAGCGAGGTGCCGCCGAGATCGAAGAACGACGCCTCGGCCGACACCTCCTCCGCGGCATCGAGTCCGAGGACCTCGGCGTAGACCGCGGCGACCGCCTGCTCGGTTGCCGTCGACGGACGGACGTGGACGTGTTCACCGAAACGCGGTGTGGGCAACGCCCTGCTGTCGAGCTTTCCGGTGGCCGTCAGCGGGATGTCGTCGATCGGCACGATCACGGTGGGCACCATGTGGGCGGGGAGCCGTCGAGCCGCGTGGGTCGCGACGTCTGCGGTGTCGGGCGCAGCGCCGGCGACACCATGGACCCAGGACACGAGGACCGTCTCACCCGAGGTCGGGTGTTCGATTCCGGCGGTCGTCGAGAAGTCCACCCCGGGGTGCTCGCCGAGAACCGCGTCGATCTCACCGAGTTCGATCCGGAGACCCCGGATCTTGACCTGGAAGTCGCTGCGGCCCAGGAAGTCCAACGTCCAGCGGCCGCTCCGTCGGCGCCATCGTACGAGATCACCGGTCCGGTACATCCGCCCGCCCGGCGCGCCGAACGGTGCCGCGACGAAGCGCTCGGCGGTCAGCGCGGTCTGGCCGACGTAGCCGGAGGCGAGGGCGGAACCCGCCAGATACAGTTCACCGGCCACGCCGGCGGGAACGGGATGCAGGCGGGAATCGAGAACTGCGGCGGTGACACCGGCGATCGGACCGCCGATGGTGACCGCGGAGTCGGGCCGCATCGGTGCCGACGATGTCGCCCAGATGGTGGTCTCGGTGGGACCGTAGAGATTGCGCATCGAGCGACCGGCGGACCATGCCCGGACCAGTTCCGGCGAACAGACGTCACCGGCGACGGAGATGACCTCGAGATCGGGGAACCCGGTGCCGGTCGCCGCGCCCGATTCGGTGACCGCCTCGGACACCGTGGCGAGGGCGGTCGGGGTGATCGTCGCGTGGGTGATGCGCTCCCGCCGCAGGATCGCCGCGAGTTCGGAGCCGCCCGTGACCCCGCCGGGCACCACGACCATGGTCGACGCGGCCGCCACCGCGACCAGTGTCTCGAACACCGCGGCGTCGAAACCCGGTGCCGCGAAGCGGAGTACGCGCGCCGCCGGCGTGAGTCCGAATCTCGCACGGGCATCGGCGACCAGATCGGCCAGCCCGCGGTGGGTGACCGCGACGCCTTTCGGCCGGCCGGTCGAGCCGGACGTGAAGATGACATAGGCCGTCTCGTCGGGGCGCGGACGTCGGGCGGACGCGACTCCGGTCTCGTCCGGACCGCCGAGCTGTTCGGCAACGACCCAGTCCACCGCCGCAGCCGCCGGTCGCAGCCCGGCGACGGCCTCGGACGAGGTGACCCCCAGACGCGCGTCGACGGTGGCCAGCATGTAGCGCAGGCGCTCCCCGGGCAGGCCGGGGTCGACGGGCGCCACCGCCGCGCCCGTGCGCGCGATCGCCCAGAACCCGACCGTGCCTTCGAGAGATCTCGGTGTGGCGAGGGCGATCACGGCGTCCGGCGCGGCGCCGCGCGCACGAAGTACGTCGGCCAGCCGGCGCGTACGGAGGTCGAGCTCGGTGTACGTCAGGTGCTGCCCGTTCTCGGTGACCGCGATGCCGTCGGGGTTCACGGCGATCGCGGCGTCCAGCAGGTCGGCGAGCGTCGACCTCGCCGACGCGAGACCCGGTGCCGCGATCACCGCATCCGAGTGATCGTCTCCGGTGGACAGGTCGCCGACCGGCGTGTGCGGCTCGTCCACCACCGCTCGCGCGATGGCGGTCATCCGACGGACGAACGCGTCCACCGTGCCGGCATCGAAGAGGGCGGTGGCATAGGTGACGATCACGCGCGTGTCGTCGGCCGGGCTGCGACCCGGCTCGTCGAGGACCGTGATCTGCAGGTCGACCTTCGCGGTGGTGACCGGGGCCTCGATCTCGGAGACGACGACCCCCGGCAACTCGACGGTCGGCCGTGCGGCGTTCTGGAATGCCAGAGCGACCTGGACCAGCGGCGGATGCGCGGTGTCGCGTACCGCGACGACCTCGTCGACCACGGTCTCGAACGGTAGATCGGCGTGATCGAGTGCGGTCACATCGATCTCGCGGATGTCGTCCAGCAGATCGGTGAACGAGGCCGCTCGACGCACCCGGCTGCGCAGCGCCAGCGTGTTGACGAACATCCCGATCAATGGGTCCAGATCGCGCTCGCCCCGACCCGCGACCGGGGTCCCGATGACGACGTCCTCGTCGGCGCCGGACCGGACGAGAGTGACCGCGAGCAGGGCGTGGACGGCCATGAACATCGTCGCGCCGTGCCGACCGGCGAGGTCTCCCAGAGCGTTCCAGGTGGCGGCGTCGAACGTCGCCGACAGCTCGGCACCCGAGTCGTCCCGAACCGGGGTGCGCGGCCGGTCCACCGGCAACTCGATGAGTGCCGGCACCCCGGCGAGACGGGTTCGCCAGTGGTCGAGCTGACGTGCTGCGAGAGACGTGGGGTCGGCGGCGTCCCCGAGCCGATGGTGCTGCCACACCGAGTAGTCGACGTATTGGATCGGCAGGGGCGCCCAGCTGGGTTCGCGGCCGGCCGCGCGCGCCTCGTATGCGGTGACGAAGTCGGTGACCATCGGCGCGACGGAGCCGCCGTCGCTGATGATGTGGTGCACCACCAGGACCAGGATCACGGCGTCGTCGGCGACGCGGATCAGGCGGGCCCGAACGGGCGCACCGGCTTCGAGGTCGAATCCACGACTGGTGATCTCGGCGATGGTGGCCGTGACGTCGCCCTCGTCGGCGCCGCGCATGTCGATCGGGGGTGTCACCCGGACGTCGTGTCGAGGGTCTCCCGCGGGCGCGATGACCTGCTCGGGAGCGCCGTCCACCGATACGAATCGCGTGCGCAGCACCTCATGTCGCGCAAGCAGATCCGCGAGAGCCGCGGCGACGACCGCAGGGTCCGGGGACCGGTCATCCGCCGCCTCCGGACCCGAACCCGATGCGGCATCGAGGCGGAGCACGGCCGGGATGAGATACCCGGCCCCGCCCGGATCCAGCGTCTCCAGAAACCAGATTCGACGCTGTGCGGGCGACAACGGGAGCACCCCGTCGCGGCCCACTCGGCGCAGGGGCACCCGGCGATCAGCTCCCCCGCGTCCGTCGTGGTCTCCGGGGTCGCGTCCGTCGATGACCGCTGCCAGACCCCGGACCGTCGGATCGGCGAACACATCTCGCGCGGAGACCGTCGTGCCGAATTGCTCGGCTGCCCGGGCGGCCACCCGGGTAGCGGTGAGCGAGTTGCCACCGAGATCGAACAACGACGTGGTGACCCCGACGTCGCTCACGCCCAAGATCTCGGCGACCAGTGCGGCCAGGGCCGCCTCGGTCGCGCCGGCGGGCGGCTCGGCGACCTCCGGGCCATCGCCGGACCCCGGATCGGGCAGCGCGCCGCGATCGAGCTTGCCGTTCACGGTGAGCGGCAGTCGGGGTAGCCGGACGAACCGGGTGGGCACCATGTACTCGGGCACCGCGGTCGCCAGGCGCGTACGGATCTCGCTGTCCGACAGCCCGACTGCGTCAACGGCCGACGAAGCGGCGCCGCCCGCGGCGACGAGGTAGCCGACCAGATGCTCGGTGTCGCCGAGCGTACGGATGTCCGCCCCCGCCGCGTCGACGCCGTCGAGCGCCGACATCGCCGACTCGACCTCTCCCAGCTCGATCCGGAAGCCGCGGAGTTTCACCTGGCCATCGCGTCGTCCCACGAATTCGATGGACCCGTTGCGGGACATCCCGACGTCGCCGGTCCGGTACATCCGACCGCCCGGCGGTCCGAACGGGTCGGCGACGTACCGTGTGGACGTCTGACCGTGCCGGTTCAGGAACCCGCGGGTGACCTGGGCGCCCGCGACGTACAGTTCACCGGGCACGCCGTCGGGCACGGGGGCGAGCCGACCGTCGAGGACGTACACCCGCGAACCGAGCAGCGGGGTCCCGATGTCGGAGGCGGTTGCCCGGTCGACGAATGCGCGCGTCAGTTCCCGACGGGTCATGTAGACGGTGGTCTCGGTGGGACCGTACATGTTGTTCAGTTGCGGGCCCGCGACATCGGCGCCGGGACGGGTCGCCGACCCGTCGGCCGCCCGGTCGGTCTGCCATGTCCGGACATGCTCGTAGTCGAGGAGTTCGCCCGAGAAGTGCAGGCGCCGAACGGAGTCGGGCAATCGACGGCCGAGGGGTGGGCGGACGACCGCCGCGAACTGATAGAACGACGACGGGGTGAAGTTGACGATCGTGACCCCGTGTCGGTCGAACGCCTCGACCACGTCGTCCGGGGCGCGGGTCGTCGCGTGGTCGAGCACGAGGAGACGACCGCCGGCGCGCAGTGCGGCCCAGATCTCGCCGACCGAGACGTCGAACGCGTAGGAGTGGAACATCGACCACACGTCGTCGGGCGAACTCTCCACGACGGCGTCGAGCGCATCGAGCAGCGACACCACGTTGTCGTGGGTGACGACAACTCCTTTGGGGCGCCCGGTGGAACCGGAGGTGTACATCACGTAGGCGCTCGACTGGGCGGTCACGTGCTCCGGCAGCGGTGGGGTCGAGACCGACCGGGCATCGATGTCGTACTGCGCCAACAGGTCCTGCGGCGTGCACAGCGGCGCGGGCATCGCAGCCCAGGCTCCGGCCGTCTCGGCGTCGGCCACGACGGCGACCGGCGACGCGTCCTCGACGATCCCGCGCAGGCGCGCAACCGGGTGTGTCCGGTCGAGGGGTAGATAGGCGGCACCGGTCTTGAGAACCGCGAGCAACGCCACGATGAGGTCCACCGAGCGCGGAAGCGCGACCCCCACGAGTGTTTCGGGACCCGCACCACGATCGACGAGGGCGTGCGCCATCCGTTCGGAGCGCTCGTCGAGTTCCCGGTAGGTGAGCGACGCCCCGTCGAGGTCGGCGAGAGCGACGGCGTCGGCACGTCGTCGTGCGGCGATCCGAAAGAGCCCCGGCAGCGACTCGCGGTCACCGAGGCCCAGGATCTCGGTGATCCGCCGGTCGAGTTCATCGACGATTCCGGCCGCGGCGGTTGCGAGTTGCGATCCGCTCAGCCCCGCGCGCGGCATCAGCGCCGTCACCGTTGCGCGGAGGGCGGCGTCGGGCGCGACGCCCCGCTCCGCCAGGGTGATCGCCGAGGCCGAGACCCGGCGGTGCAGAGCACGGAAGGTCACCGGGCCGGCCGTCCCGGACATGGCCTCGTCGTCGCCGGCATGGGCGGCGGCGAGCGCCAGCAGCCGAAGCGCGGACGGGCGGCGCAGCGACGGCTGGGCGTGCCCCGTCGAGGTGCGGGGAATCGAGGTGTCCGACGTCACGCGGGTTCCACTCGATTTCGCTGGACCGCGCCCGATCCGGCGCCCGTGTGGCCGTGCACGACGGCATCGGCGGCGGTGCGCACGCTGTCGAAGACCTCGTCGATGGACCGGTCGGCGTCGGCGAGGAGCGTCGCCACGGCGATCGTC
Organism: Gordonia sp. BP-119; assembly: GCF_016924115.1. Classification (NCBI taxonomy): domain Bacteria; kingdom Bacillati; phylum Actinomycetota; class Actinomycetes; order Mycobacteriales; family Gordoniaceae; genus Gordonia; species Gordonia sp. BP-119. The sequence goes on along the minus strand of NZ_JAFFZF010000041.1, from coordinate 30,888 downwards.
AACGCCTCCGCCGGGTCTTCGTCGGGAATCGACATCGACATGGCGACCGCGGTTGCCTCGAGATCGGCGAAGGTCACCTGTGGCGCCCCCGCGACGCCGATGACCGTGTCGGGCGCGACGGCCGCGACCTCCGACACCAGCTCGTGCAGCGGCCGAACGGCATCGGTTCCGCGCACATCCGGCGCGTTCTGCTCCGCCCAGACGGCGAGGTCCCCGATCGCAGTGTCCGGCCGTGACACGATGTCGGCCAACAGATTTCGGAACCTCTCGGCGAACAGGGCCACCGTGCCGGGGTCGAAGAGATCGGTGTCGAAGGCGATCTGCCCGCCCAGCGCGCCGTTCCGGTCGACGCCGTCGGGGTCGCCCGGGTAGAGCATGACCTCGAGGTCCACCTTGGCGGGAAAGGACTCGGGCAGACGCGGCCGGACATGGAGCCCGTCGAGTTCGATGTCCGGGAACTCGAGATTCTGGTACGAGAGCATCACCGAGAACAACGGGTTGCGGCGTCCGCGGCGGACCGACGCACGGTCGGTCCGGGCGAGATGATCGACGATCTCGTCGAAGGACACGTCGGTGTGACCCAGGTCGGCGAAATCATCGGTGTGCACCCGTCGCAAGAGCTCCGCGAACGGCTCGTCGAGGCGAAGCCGCGTACGCAGGGGCACCGTGGTCGCGAGCATCCCCACCATGTCGGTCAGGGCGGGATCATCACGACCGGCGAACGGTGTGCCGATGACGATGTCGTCGCTTCCCGACAACCGCCCGATCAGGACCGCGAGCGCCGCGTGCAGGACGGCGAACTGCGTCGTGTTGCCCACCCGCGCCATCTGACGGAGCATCGTCGCGGTCGACGACGGGATGTCGAGATCGACCACTCCGCCCACATGGCGGGGCTCCACGGGCCGGGGCCGGTCGGTCGGGATCGTCGCCGGCTCCCCCGCCCGATCCAGACGCTGCCCCCAGTACCGCAGTTGACGCTGCCGTTCCGTCTCCCCGTCGGGCCGCGTGGTCTGCAGGCGCTCGGCGTGCCAGATCGCATAGTCGGCGAACTGCACGCGCTGCCCCACCGCACTTTTCGATCCGGCTCGCCCCGAGATGCGGGCGGAGTAGAACTCGGCGAGGTCGCGGGCCAGCGGGCCGAGCGACCCACCGTCGGCGTTGATGTGGTGGACGACGAACACCAGCAAGTGCCGGTCCGGGCTCACGCGCAGGATCGTCGCGCGTACCGCCGGGGGGCCGGTCAGGTCGAAACCAGCTCCGACGACAGCCGCGACCTCGGCGCCCAACCGGTCCTCGGCGGGCATGTCGGGCCGGTCACCGGCGAGATCGACGAGCGGAATCCGCAACGCGTGCACCGCATCCGCAGCGGGGATGATGAGTTGCACCGGTGTGCCGTCGTGCAGCGGGTAACGGGTGCGCAGCGACTCGTGCCGCGCGACGAGGTCACCCACCGCGCCCGTGAGGGCCGGGACGTCGAGCCGGCCGTCGAGTTCCAGGGTCAGGCCGACGTTGTAGGCGGGCGAGGCCGGATCGGTCTGGTTGATCGACCACAGGCCGCGCTGCACCCCCGTGAGGTCGACGAGATGAGTGCGTTCGCGCGGCGTCAGCATGCGTCCCGAGACCGCCCGGTCGGCCGTCGCCACCGCCGCCACGAAGTCCGCGACGGTCGGGTTCTCGAAGAGCAGCGACATCGGCACGCGGCGTCCGACGTGCTGTTCGACGCGATAGGCGACCTTGGTCGCCGACAGCGAGCTCCCGCCGAGTTCGAAGAACCCGTCGTACACGCTGACCTCCCGCAGACCGAGCACGTCGGCGAAGATCTGGGCCACGACGCCCTCGAGCCGGCTGCGGGGGCCGACATATTCACGTGCGGGCGAGATCTCCACCGCGGGCAGGGCGCGGCGGTCGACCTTGCCGGTCCGGGTCACCGGCAACTCGTCGAGCACCACCACGGTGTGCGGCACGAGGTGCGACGGGAGACGGGCGGCGGCGTGGTCGAGGATGTGCTCGGGTGCGGGGACCCGGTCGGCAGGGGCGGTCACATACGACACCAGCACCGTGTCCCCAGCCGGTGTCGACGTCCCGACGGTGACCGCGATGTCCACATCGGGATGGCTTGCGAGCACGCCGTCGACCTCGCCGGGTTCGACCCGCATGCCGCGGATCTTGATCTGGAAGTCGTTGCGCCCGTGGTAGACGATGTCGCCGGACGGTGTGCGCGTGACGAGGTCACCGGTGCGGTACATCCGCCCCCCGGTCTCGAACGGATCGGCGACGAACCGGCCCGCCGTCAGTCCGGGACGACCGTGGTAGCCGCGCCCGAGTGCCCGTCCCGACAGGTACAGCTCACCCAGGACACCGTCCGGCACCGGACGCAGGCAGGCGTCGAGGACCCGGACGCCGACTCCGGCGATCGGCCCACCGATAGTGACCGGTTCCGCGGGCCGGAGGGGCGCGGAGGCGGTGGCCCAGATCGTGGTCTCGCTGGGACCGTAGAGATTGAGCAGCGGGCGGCCGGCCGCATGCCACCTCGCGACCAACTCCGGAGGGCAGGCCTCGCCCGCCACCATCACGACCGAGAGTTCGGGCACCGCGGCAGGATCGAGAGTGGCGAGCGCGGTGGGCGTCATGATCGTGTGGGTGACCCGGTCACGGGCGATGATGGTCGCCAGCTCGGGACCGGCGAACACCTCGGGTGGGCTGATCGCCAGCTGGGCGCCCGAACACACCGCGAACACGATCTCCCAGACCGCGACATCGAATCCCGGTGCGGCGACATGGAGTATCCGCGAGTCCGGGCCCGCGCCCAGGCGATGCTGCTGCTCACCGACCAGTTCGGCGAACCCGGCGTTGGTCACCGTGACGGCCTTGGGCCGGCCGGTGGACCCGGAGGTGAATTGGAGGTAGGCCGCGTCGTCGAGGGCGATCGGCCGTACCCGCTCGGCGTCGGCCACCCGGTGCGTCGGCCGTCCGGCGATTCCCAGATCCACCTCGAGGTCATCGAGAACCAGCTGCGCGACCGTGGATCGGGTCGCCGAGGACCCGGCGCCGTCCGTGGTGACGGGATCCGCCGTGATGACCAGAACCGCACCGCTGTCGGCGAGCATCGCCGAACGGCGGGCGGCGGGCAGACGGGAGTCGATCATCACGAAGGCGGCGCCGCTCATGGCCACGCCCAGTACGGCCAGGACCGACCGGGGCGAGCGCGGGATGCTCACCGCGACGACGTCGCCTGGGCCGATGCCGCGTTCGATCAGGACGCGGGCGATCTGATTGGTCGTGGTCGTCACCTCGGACCAGCGGACCGCGCTCTCCCCGAGCAGGGCAGGGGCGCCGGGGTCGGCGCTCGCGAGACCGCGCGTCAGCAGTGTCGCGAGGGTCTGCTCGGGACGCGATCCCCGGGCCGGCGCCGCCAGGGTACGCATCTCGTCCGGGCGGAGCAGGTCGATCGCACCGATGCTCCGCGACGACTCGTGCACCATCTGCTCCAGGACGAACTCCAGCCGCCGCGCCATGTCACGCACCGTAGCGTCGTCGAAAAGATCGGTTGCATAGGCGAATTCGACGTCGTAACGGTCGGTGCGGTCGGTGACCGACACGGTCACGTCGTACTTCGCGGACGGTACCCGGGCATCGAGGACCTCTGCGGACCCGGCCCATCGGGCGAGCTCGGCCAACTGATCGGGTTGAACCGTCAGCGCGACCTGGAACAGCGGCGAGTGCGACGGCGACCGTTGTGGCGCGACAGCGTCCACGACCCGTTCGAACGGGACGTCGGCGCGGCTCATCGCGCGCGCGCAGCGGCGATGCGCGGCGGTGACGAAGTCGGCGACGGTGTCCCCGGGTTGCAGGGTCGTTCGCAGCACGACGGTGTTGACGAACATGCCGACGAGGTCGGCGAGCGCCGGATCGTCGCGGCCGGCGACCGCGGTCCCGATACTCACGTCGTCGGTGGCGGCCAGCCGACCCAAGGTGATCGCCAGGGCGGACTGGAACACCGCGAACGGGGTGACCGCCAACGATCTCGCGAGCTGCCGGATCCCCGCGGTCAGGCCCGTCCCGAGCACGGTGTCCACATGCGCTCCGCTACTCGACATCACCCGCGGACGCGGCCGATCGGTGGGCAACTGCAGCAGATCCGGCGCGCCGCGCAACTCCGCCCGCCAGAACTCCAGGCCCTCGACCAGAACCGACGACGGCGCATCCGGCGTTCCGAGCGTCTCGGCGCGCTCGACGGCGACATCGGCGTACTGCATCGGCAACGGTGAGAGATCCGGTTCCGCACCCGCGCGTCGACTGTCGTACGCGGTCATCAGATCTCGCAGCAGCGGCCGGAGCGAGTGCCCGTCGGCCGCGATGTGATGAAGGACCAGCACGACGATGTCGCCATCCGGATGTCCGGTCACCAGGCGGTACCGGAATGGGATCTCCTCGGCCAGATCGAAGCCCACGTCGGTGATGGCGGAGATCGCCACGTCCACATCGTCTCCGGCGTCGGTGACATGTGTCCCGCTCGCTGCGCTCCCGGCGACAGTGACATGTGTCCCGCTCGCTGCGCTCCCGGCGACGAGCTCAACGTGTGTCCCGCCGGCCAGAAGATCGGCAGCCGTGCGCGAGTCCAGGATTCGCTGCTCGGGTTCGCCGTCGACGACCGGGAACACCGTGCGCAGGATCTCGTGCCGGTCGACGACATCCCGGACCGCCCGGTGCATGGCATCGGCGTCCAGCGCGTGCGCCAGGCGCAGCGCGCCCGCCATGTTATAGGTCGACTCGGCCGGCGACATCCTGTTGATGAACCACAACCGGGTCTGCGCCTGCGACAGCGGGATTCGCGCCGGACGTGGTGGTTGCGACCGGGTCGGGGCGGACCTGTCGGACTGCGGGACGACCACGGCGCGTGACGCGAGATCGGCGAGGTCGACCGCGTCGAAGACGTCGGTCAGGGCGATCCCCAGCCCGTGGTCGACACGTGCGCGGGCCACCATCCGGGCGGCGAGCAACGAATCCGCACCCAAAGCGAAGAGATTGTCCGAGACGCTGACCCCCTCACGGTCCAACGCCTCCTCCACCAGCGACACGATCGCCCGCTCGACCGGGGTCTGCGGCGTCCGGAAACTCGTTGCGGCGGAGCCGAGTACGGGAACCGGCAGCGCGCGTGTGTCCAGCTTGCCCGAACGGGTGGTGGGAAACGCATCGAGGAAGACAATCCCCGGCGGAACCATGTGTCCGGGGAGTCGCCGTCGGCAGTGCGCACGCACAGCGTCGGCATCGAGCAGTTGCCGGGTGTCACCGGCATCATGATCGGCGCGGGATTCGGGCACGGACCCATCCCGGCGAGCACGGAGATAGGCGACGAGAACCGGTGCGGGCCCGAGATCGCGGCGGGCGACGACCGCTACCGCGTCGACGCCCGGGATCGCGGCGATCACCGCCTCCACCTCGCCGGGTTCCACGCGCTGACCCCGGATCTTGATCTGCTGATCGGTTCGTCCCAGATACTCCAGTTCACCGTCGGCAGTCCATCGGACCAGATCCCCGGTGCGGTACATCCGGGCACCCACGCCCCCCCGCGGATCGGCCGTGAACCTGCCCGATGTCAGTCCCGGAGCACCGACGTAGCACGAAGCCAGCTGCGGCCCCACCAGATACAACTCGCCGGCGACCCCGACCGGAACCGGACGTAGTCGGCCGTCGAGGACCCGCACCTCGGTCCCCGGTACCGGGTGTCCGATCGGAACGACGGGACCATCCGTCGTGACCCGCTGGGCGGTCACGTCGATCGCCGCCTCGGTCGGCCCGTACAGATTCACCAGTCCGGCACGGGTGGTCGACCGTACGCGCCGGGCGAGCCGGGCCGGCAGCGCCTCGCCGGACGTGAACACCCATCGCACGTGGTCGGGTAGGGAGAGTCGTTCGTGCGCCACCGTGTCGGTTCCGCCGAACTCGTCGACGGAGTGAGTCGTCGAATCACCGGGGTCCGGTCCGAGCACCACGTCGAGATAGGCATCGAGCATCGACGGCACGAAATGCAGGACGGTGACGCCGGAGCGCGCGATGAGGTCGCGGAGGTACGCGGGATCGCGGTGTCCGCCGGGCGCCGCGATCACCATCCGCGCCCCGACGCGCAACGGCCACAGCAACTCCCAGACCGACACGTCGAAGGTTGCCGGCGTCTTGTACAGTACGGCGTCGCCCGCGGCGATCGGGTGATCGTGCTGCATCCACCCGAGGCGTTGCTCGATCGCCCGATGACCGATCTCGACACCTTTGGGCGTCCCGGTCGATCCCGACGTGAAGATGACGTAGGCGGCCAGATCAGCCGGAACCCGGGTCTCCCGATGCGGCCGTGCAGTCGGACCGGGAAGCGGGGAGTCGAGACCGGCGATGAAGTGTGCGTCGACGACCAGGGCGGGTTCGACCGCGGCGATGATCGCCTGTCGCCGCTCGTCCGGTTCGGCCGGATCGACCGGCACGTAGGCCGCACCCAGCCCGATCGCGGCATACACGGCGCACACCTGCTCGATCGAGCGGTCCAGTGCCACGACGATGCGATCGCCGCGCCGGGCGCCCAGACTCGTGAACCGGTCCGCGAATGTGTCGCAGGCACGCGCGAAGTCGCGGTAGGTGAGGGTGGTGTCGCCGAACGTCACCGCGGGCGCGTCCGGCGTCGACTCGACCTGGCGATCGAAGGCGGCCAGCACGTGCTCACCGCCCACGCCGAGGGCCGGCCCGCCGGAACCGAGGTGATCCAGGGTTGCCGACTCCCCGGCCATCAGCAGGTCGAGGTCGGTGACAGGCCGGTTCGGGTGCGCGACGAACTGTGTGAGCACGTTGAGCAGGCGACCGCGATGTGCCTCGAGTTCCGCCGACCCGTACAGCGTGGGGTTCGCGTGCAGACCCACTTCCAGCGGGGCCTCCGGGCCGGCCGCGAAGACGTTCATCACCAGGTCTTCGACCAGACCGGCGGACAGCATGTGATAGCGCACGCGGGCGCCGTCGATGACGATCGGCTTGTCGAACAGCAACAGGTTGACCAGCGGTCCGAACGACGTACCGCGGGCATCACCGAAACCGGCTGCCGCCCTGATGTCCTCGGATCGATACCGTTGATGGCGCAGACCCGCGGTGATCTCCGCGCTGACCGCCGCGACGACGTCGGCGCACGTCGCGGAGGAGATTCCGTCCACGCGCAGCGGCAACATGTTGGAGACCATCCCGGCCGAGTGCCGGACGCGCGCCGTCGTCCGTGCGGTGACCGGCAGACTGAGGACGATGTCGTCGCTGCCGGACATGCGCGCGAGGAACGCGGCGAACGCGGCGGTGAGGATGGCGGCAACCGAGGCGTCGAGATCCCGGGCGCACCGACGCAGCGCCTCATCCAGTTCCGGACCTAGCAGCCCGGCGGAGACGACGGTCTCGTTGCGGACGCCGGCGGTGGCCGGGTGTGCCGCGAGGCTGACCCGCTCGGGGAGCCCGGCGGCACGTTCCTGCCAGAACTCGCGGTCTTTGTCGAACCGCGTGCTCTGCCGGTAGGCGGCGTCGTCGGCGACCACCTCGGCGATGCTGGCGCGGCGGACCGGTCGGCGCCCGGTTCGCGGCGGCACCGTGGCAGCGACCTCCGCCGCAGTATTCGGTGCGCGGTGCTCGTTGTAGCGCGCCACCGCTTCGTGCAGGCACATCAGCGCGCCGTATCCGTCGAACGCGATGTGGTGCCCGCGCATGTACCAGTACGTCCGGTCGTCGGCGATCCGGATGAAGGCCGCGACGGCGACCGGATCGGCCAGCAGGTCCACGGACCGCTGATGGTCGGCGCGCATCCAGTCGGCGGCTGCCGCTTCGGGATCCGGGTGCGTCCGCAGATCGACGTCGATCACGTCGAACGGAACGGAGAAGTCGATGTATTGCCGAGGCGTGCCGTCGACCTCGACCACGCGCGTGTACGCCGTCTGCAGGTCGCGTGCCGCCTCCAGTACTCCCCGACGGAACAACTCCCGATCGAACGGGCGTCCGTCGTCGACGATGTCGAGGTAGTGCGCGACGGTGACCGAGTGGTCGTCGACCAGGTTCTCGGCAAACCACATGGCGCGTTGGGCCGCGGTCAGATCCAGTAGATCCGCCCCTCGAGGCGCGCGGAGTGCCCCCGGGCGCCAGTCTCCCCCAGTCCCATCTCGGTGGGACACAGTGTCATCCATGCGTCGTCCGACGTCGGTTTCGGCGATTGGGTCGCTCGACGATGACGCCCCCGCGTCCCCCCGCAGCGATCGTCGAACAGCAACGAATCATACGCGGTACATCGCATCCGCTTCGGAAAGTGATACATCCCGCACGACCGGCCGTTCCCGACGATCAGACGAGTTCGAAAACTGGTGTGACAGATGGGATCACCCGAGTGCGTTGGAGCCACACTGGTCACTCTCGTACCGTCTGGCGGGGTTCCGGGTCCGTAGGATTCGGTCGTTCGACCGACACCGGGGCAGAACGACATCTCGGACATGGCGTCGCCCGGCGCCGGGAGCGAAGCGAGCGGGCCGAATGGACACCGGCGCCGGGAGCGAAGCGAGGGGGCCTCGATCGATGGAGTCGCTGCGCCGGACAAGGCAAGATCGGACTGGTGTCAGACGTGCAGTTGATCGAGGTGGGCCCGCGGGACGGGTTGCAGAACGAGCAGACCCTGCTCTCCGTCGAGGAGAAGATCGAGTTCATCGCCCGGGCCGTCGACGCCGGCGTGCGCCGGATCGAGGCGGTGAGTTTCGTGAATCCCAAACGCGTACCGCAGATGGCCGGCGCCGAGGAGGTCATGGCCGGGGTGCCCCGCGTGGACGGTGTCTCCTATATCGGGCTCGTCCTGAATCGTCGTGGCCTCGACCGCGCTCTCGCCTCCGCGGTCGACGAGGTGAACGCGGTCGTCGTGGCCACCGAGGCGTTCAGCCGCCGTAATCAGGGCTGCAGCGTCGAGGACACCGTTTCCGCGGCCGTCGACGTGGTGCGCGACGCGCGCGCGGCCGGCCTCGCGACGACGGTGACCATCGCGGTCGCGTTCGGCTGCCCGTTCACGGGCGAGGTCGACCCGCGCCGGATCTCCGACATCGTGGCGCGGTTGACCGATCAGGCCGCCCCGGACGAGATCGCTCTCGCCGACACGATCGGCGTCGGGGTTCCGGCGCAGGTCCGCGATCTCGCCGCCCGCACGACGGATAGTGCGCCCGGTATTCCACAGCGCTGGCACTTCCACAACACGCGGAACACCGGCTACGCGAATGCTCTCACCGTGCTCGATTCGGGTGCCGGCGCCATCGACGCCAGTGTCGGCGGATTCGGTGGGTGTCCGTTCGCGCCCTCGGCGACCGGCAACATCGCGTCTGAGGATCTCGTCTACGCACTCGATCGGTCCGAGGTCATCACGGGTGTCGACATGCAGGGGCTGATCGACACCGCCGCGTGGCTGGGCCGGGCCCTCGACAAGAATGTCCCCGCACTCCTCGGACGTGCCGGAGCATTTCCGGCCGTCCGCGCAGACGGGGACATCTGAGCGGGACCCCATCGGTGCGAACGCACCGGTGGGACACCCTTCGTCGACTATCCGGTGGTGTGGACGATCAGCACGTCGCACGCCGACTTGCGGGCCACATCGGCGGGGACCGATCCGAGGAGCCGGCCGGCGATCGAATTCAGGCCGCGATTGCCCACGACGAGAAGATCGGCCTTGACGTCGCTCACCAACTGCAGGAGCGCGTCGACCGGAGCACCCTTGACCGGGCGCTGCACCACGTTCGACGCACCGGCCTTGGTGGCCCGTTCCTTCGCGGTTCGCAGGATCTCCTCGGTCGGCGTCGATCCGGTGACCTGGTACGCCTCGTCTTTCAGGACATCCGCGGCGTCTCCGGCTCCGCGCTCGTTCGGGAAGTACGCGCACGCGATCACCAACTGAGCGTCGCCCGCGAGTGCACCCGCACGCTCCACAGCCTTCATCGACGACTCGGAGCCGTCCGTTCCGACGACGACGGTTTCGTAAGAGCTCATCCCAACCTCTCGACATGAATTCGCCTCGCTGCCCATCAGCGAGGCGTCATCGCGTATACCCACAATGCAGGGGTCCTGCACGGGGACATTAGTGTGCCACGGGCACGTCTGTCCCCCGTTCGTGGTGATCGGCACATCGTGAACCCGACGCTGCCACCCCGAAGCCGTCACTTGATCCCGGCCGCGTCCATCCCTCGCATCTCTTTCTTCAGATCGGCGATCTCGTCGCGGAGTCGTCCGGCGAGTTCGAACTGCAGATCCCGAGCGGCACTCATCATCTGGTCGGTGAGTTGCGACACGAGGTCGGCGAGCTCGGCGCGGGGCATCATCGACACGTCACGCTTCTCGATGACCCCCGAACTACCGGCTTTCGACACCTCACCCTGTGCGCGGCGTCCGCGGCTGGAGTTGCGTCCGGAACCGCCGACCGCCACGGCCTCGTCTTCGGCTTCCTTGTAGACCTGGTCCAGGATGTCGGCGATCTTCTTGCGCAGCGGCTTCGGATCGATGCCGTTCGCCTTGTTGTACGCGATCTGCTTCTCGCGACGCCGCTCGGTCTCGTCGATGGCGTTGCGCATCGAGTCGGTGATCTTGTCCGCATACATGTGGACCTCGCCGGACACGTTGCGGGCCGCGCGACCGATCGTCTGGATGAGCGACGTGGTGCTCCGCAGGAAGCCCTCTTTGTCGGCGTCGAGAATCGCGACGAGCGAGACCTCGGGCAGGTCGAGACCCTCGCGGAGCAGGTTGATGCCGACCAGAACGTCGTAATCACCGGACCGCAGCTGGCGGAGCAGTTCGACACGACGCAGGGTGTCGACCTCCGAGTGCAGGTACCGGACGCGGATACCGAGTTCGAGCAGGTAATCGGTGAGATCCTCGGCCATCTTCTTGGTCAGGGTGGTCACCAGGACGCGCTCGTCGCGATCGGTTCGCTCGCGGATCTCATGGACCAGATCGTCGATCTGGCCCTTGGTGGGTTTCACCACGACCTGCGGGTCCACGAGTCCCGTCGGACGGATCACCTGTTCGACGAACTCGCCGTTGGACTGGCCCAGTTCGTAGGGCCCGGGAGTCGCGGACAGATAGACGGTCTGTCCGATGCGGTCGACGAACTCGTCCCATGTGAGCGGTCGGTTGTCGACCGCCGAAGGCAACCGGAATCCGTACTCGACGAGGTTGCGCTTGCGCGACATGTCGCCTTCGTACATGCCGCCGATCTGGGGCACCGTCACGTGCGACTCGTCGATGACGAGGAGGAAGTCGTCCGGGAAGTAGTCGATGAGCGTGGCCGGCGCGCTCCCCGCGGCTCGGCCGTCGATGTGGCGCGAGTAGTTCTCGATGCCCGAGCAGAATCCCACCTGACGCATCATCTCCAGGTCGTAGGTGGTGCGCATGCGCAGACGCTGGGCCTCCAGCAGCTTGCCCTTGCCCTCCAGCTCGGCGAGTCGTTCCTCGAGCTCGCGCTCGATGCTCGCCATCGCCTTCTCCATGCGCTCGGGCCCGGCAACATAATGGGTGGCCGGGAAGATGCGCAGCGAGTCGACCTGGCGCACGACGTCACCGGTCAGCGGATGCAGGAAGTACAGCGACTCGACCTCGTCGCCGAAGAACTCGATGCGCACAGCCAGTTCCTCATAGGACGGGATGATCTCGACCGTGTCCCCGCGCACCCGGAAGCTGCCGCGGGTGAACGACATGTCGTTGCGCGTGTACTGGACGTCGACGAGCAGACGCAGCAGGGCGTCGCGATCGATCTCCTGACCGACCTCGATCTCGACGGACCGGTCGAGATAGGACTGCGGCGTACCGAGGCCGTAGATGCAGGACACCGAGGCGACGACGACCACGTCGCGTCGCGACAGCAGGCTCGACGTCGCCGAGTGACGTAGGCGCTCGACGTCGTCGTTGATCGACGAGTCCTTCTCGATGTAGGTGTCGGTCTGCGCGATGTACGCCTCTGGTTGGTAGTAGTCGTAGTACGAGACGAAGTACTCGACCGCGTTGTTGGGCAGCATCTCGCGCAGTTCGTTCGCGAGCTGCGCTGCGAGCGTCTTGTTCGGCGCCATCACGAGCGTCGGGCGCTGCACCTGCTCGATGAGCCAGGCCGTGGTCGCCGACTTTCCGGTGCCGGTCGCGCCGAGGAGGACGATGTCCTTCTCCCCGGCCTTGATCCGGCGGGTGAGGTCTTCGATGGCGGCGGGCTGGTCGCCGGCCGGTTCGTACTCGCTGACGACCTGCAGGCGGGCATCGGTCCGCTCGATCTCGCCGACCGGCCGGAACTCCGAGTGCGCGATGACGGGGCGTTCTGCTGCAAAAGCCATAGTGCCAGGGTAAACGCGACCTATGACATCGATGTTCCCGCGGACCGGCGTCCGACGAGCGCGGCGACGAGCACGAGCGCCGAGCACAGCGGGATCGGCTGGCCGACGACGACGAACACCCCGACGTCGGCGAGGACCGCGACGGGCGCCGCGATCCGGACCGCCGGGCCCGGAACCGGCGCCTTGCCGCGGGACCGGCGCGGCACGCGCGACCACGGTTTCGCGATCGACAGCCAGCCCTGGAACGCGATCAACGTGGCCATCAGGACCGTCGACGCGAGCAGGCCGGCCGACGCGACTTCGCGGGCGCGCGCCGCTGAGTCGAGAGCTGGTGAGAGCACCGCGATCCCGACGACGAGCTGGCTCACCGTGATCGCGAACTTCACGAGGACCCACCAGTGGAGGAAGAAGCCCCACGGCGTCGTCGCGGACAGCAGGAATCCCGACATCGCGGACACATTGGCAGAGACCACCAGGACCGTGGTGTCGAGGACGTGTGCTGCGACCGCGCCCCCGTCCCCGGGACTCAGCATCAGAACCGCCATCGCGAGCGCCTGGCTCATCCAACAGACCGACGAGAGCACATGTATCCACAGCAGCAGGTGCCGTGCGCACTTGACGGTCGGCCGCGCTGTGATTCGTTCGCGGGCCACTCCACGGCCCCGTTCGGCGACGAAAGTCCTCATGTTCCGACCATCCCGCGGACCGGCGGTCGGACGCATCGGTGAGAACTCGGGCTTTCACCCTGAGATCGTCGGTGAGGCTGTCTAGATTCAAAGCATGACGAGCGATGGCGGGCGCACCGCCGACCCCGGGTCAGCACCGCACCCGCTACACCCGCCCAAACGCGAGGTCTTCGACGTCCCGGCGATGACGAACACCGACAACAAGGGATTCGTCCGGGAGGTCGAGGAGTATCGCGTCACCGACTTCGGGCTGTACATGTCGCGCCACGCTCCCGGGCACCCCAGATTCGACCACCTGGAGTCATGGCTGCTACCCGCTTTGGGGTTGCGCGCCAACATCTTCCACTACCAAGGCGGCTACCGCGAAGGGCAGCGCCTGTACCTGGATGTCGGCCGGTTCGCCGGCCCCGACGACGACGGCCGGTGGCATGCCGAGGACTGGTACCTCGATCTCGTCGACGTGCCGGGCACCCCTCCCCTGCTGCTCGACACCGACGAGCTGCTCGAGGCCCACCGTGAGGGACTTCTCGACACCGCGCAGTGCGTCGAAGCCGTCGAGATCGCCACGCGTGCACTAGTCGGCGCGGCGGAACACGGCAACGACATACAGGCCTGGCTCGACGCCGCGGCGGGTGGTGCGGTGGCCTTTCGCGACCACGACCACCGCCGCCACGGCGAGGCCCGGTAGATCAGTACGTCGGTAGCACGAAACACGATCCGTTACGGATGAAGTCCGGGAGCTGGACGCCGGTGCCCACCGTGACCGCCCTCGACTTCTCGACACCGTCGAGGGTCGCCTTCAGCAGGTAGCGGCCCGGCGTCGACGGCCGCCACTTGGGCCGGATCTCGACACTCGTGGGCTTCTGGTCGTAGATCGTGACCGTGCGCCCGGCGCCCACCAGGGTGACCTTCAGATTCGACTTCGCCGAACGCGGATCGCTGACGAGAACCGACAGTGTGTAGGAACATCCCGCGCCGTACACCCCGTAGTTGAACGAGCCGTTGGCCGACGAGCCGTAACCCGGAAGAGTGTCCACCGCGATGCCCTGCAGCGCCGCCTCCGCCGGCGCGGCCAGCGCCACGCTTGCGCACGCAACTGCACCGAAAGCTATTGCGCCACTGGCAATCCGCGCGCGACTCCGACTTCCCCGACCGACCATGCTGTACTCCACTCCTGGGCTTCGTCCTCAGCGACCACCCCCACCGCGGGGGCGTGCGACTCACAAGTTAGCAGCGGACGGGGCAGCAAGTGCCAATTTTGGCAACGTTTGTAGTCAGTTTTTGTGCCAACCGCCGGTCAGCGTGTCACGACCCGCACCGCGGCCGGCCGCCCCGGGTCACAGGACCCGTACTGATCCGGTCCGGCCGGTGCGAATCCACCGTCGGCGAGACGATCTGCCAAGCCCTCCGCGGCGCCGGCGTCACGTGCGGTCACCCGCAACTCGACCGTCGCCGGGTCGACGATGTCGACCGCGGTGGCCAGTTCGCCGGCGAGCGCCCACAATCGGTTCACCAGACGCGCGGACGGACCATCGGGATTCGGTTCTGCTGCCACGAGTCCGGGCACCGACTCGGCGACGCGACGCTCGCGGACGTTCAACTCGAGCGGCACGAGGCGCTCGTCCCAGACCCGGGCGGCCGATGCCGCCAGTTCCTCGGGGGCGCCCGAGTTGTCCAGCCATACGTCGGCCACGGCACGACGCTGCTCGTCGGTCGCCTGCGCGGCGATGCGGGCGCGGGCATCGGCCTCGGCGACACCCCGCATGGTCGTCAGCCGGTGCAACCGCACGTCGGCCTCGGCGAACACGATCACGACCAGATGGAAGAACGGCGCCGTGTGGTTCTCGACCAGCAGCGGGATGTCTTGCACCACAATTGCGTCGGCCGGCGCGTCGTCGAGCATGGCCTGAGTCCGCGCCCCGATGAGCGGGTGGGTGATGCCGTTGAGCGTCAGCCTCGACTCGTCGTCGACGAAGGCCTTCGCCGCGAGAGCCGGACGATCGAGACTCCCGTCGGCGGCCAGGATGTCCGGACCGAACGCCTCGACGAGCGCAGCCAGACCCTCGGATCCCGGCTCGACCACCTCCCGGGCGACCTTGTCCGCGTCGATGATGTACGCGCCCCGCTCGACGAACGTCTTCGCCACAGTCGATTTGCCGGCCCCGATGCCACCGGTCAGCCCAAGCCTGATCACGCCCACCAGTCTGACAAATTCGTCTGCGACACGTTGGAAGGGCCCCGCAGACACGAGAGACCCCGTCTCGCGCGATGACCCTCAGCGGGTCACGACGTCGAGACGAGGTCTCCTCGGGTTGATGGATCAGCCGGTGACGGCCGCCAGTTCGATGGTCTCGTGCGGCAGGTCCGCCTCGCCGACCTTTTCGTTCTTGTTCAGATCGACGGCGACGATCTTCTTGGCCGCCGGGTCGCTGACGTAGGCGATGCCCTCCTGCACCACGACGTTCGGCATCGGGGACTGCCACTCGTCGGGTTCGGTCCACGCGCCGATGGCGGGGATCGTGGCGGTCTTGGCCGCCGTGTCGGCGTCGAAGACGTGTAGGGCACCGTCGGTTCCCAGGATCACGGCGGACCCGCCGGGACCGCGCTCGATGGACCGGAAGCTGTAGGAGGTGCCGAGGTCGACGAGCCGGAGCTGACCGGTGCGGGTGTCGGTGAGCGAGAACCGGGTCGGCCGTTCGAGTTCGGCGTCCGGATCGGACTTGTAGTCGCCGAGGATGATCGGGGACTCCTCGCTGCCGGCCTGGTTGCCGATGCGGCCGTACTCGTCGGGGCTCTCGACCTTGCGGATGTCGTTCCCGTTCACGATGAGCAGTCCGTCCTCGCAACCGAAAGCGAGGACTCCGTCGGCGCCGGCGGCCTCACCGTGCACGCCCGGGCACTGGTCGTTGCGCACGATCTCCTTGCGCTCGGGATCGAGGATCGCAATCCCGCTGCGCGAGTCCTCGTTTCCGACGGTGACGACGACCGTGCCGTCCTCACGGAACACCGCGACCCCGTGGTGCGGCTCGGGAAGGGTGAACGAGGTCGACGCCGGGTTGCCGCGCAGGAGTTCGGCGGGCTCGACGATGTCGACCTGGCCCGTACCGTCGGTGAAGAGCGCGATCCGGGAGTCATGCGGCACAACGTGTCCCGGCTCTTCACCGCCGAACGTCATGTCGGTGAGGGCCGGTGTCGTCGTGTAGTAGTGACCATGGTCGCCGTGCTGACGCGTCCAGGTACCCATGTCGAGAACCCGGAACCCGTTCGACTCCGAGACGAACACGTTGCGGCCGTTGTCAGCGCTGTTGAGCCGGATGAAGCCGTCGATCGGGAGGTCCGCGACCTGCTCCAACGACTCTGCGTCGAGGATCAGGATGCCGCCGTCGTAGCTGAGCGCGAGGCGCGGCGTGGCGCTCTGCTGCTCGACGGCCGCGGCCGAGCTGGAGGCGGGCGCGGATTCGCTCGAATCCTCGCTCCCGCAGGCGACGAGCGCGAACGACGCGGCGGTGAGAAACGCGAGAGAGCGGGTCAGTTTTGTCCGTTGTGCAAACACCCGAACAGTGAACATGGATATGAAAATCATTGTCAACAACGCATGGGATGGTGGTGGCCCGCAACAGCCGCTCCTCACGAACACCCCGGCATCAGGACAGCAACGGCCGCAACCCGTCGAGCACGCGGGCGAGTCCGAATTCGAAGGCGTCGTCGGGGGCGCCGGGCGCCTGATGGATCTCTCCGACCGCACTGCCGACCCGATCCGACAGGG
Source organism: Gordonia sp. BP-119 (assembly GCF_016924115.1). Taxonomy (NCBI): domain Bacteria; kingdom Bacillati; phylum Actinomycetota; class Actinomycetes; order Mycobacteriales; family Gordoniaceae; genus Gordonia; species Gordonia sp. BP-119. The sequence goes on along the minus strand of NZ_JAFFZF010000041.1, from coordinate 14,092 downwards.
GGTACGCACCATCGGGGATGACCGCCGCGAGTTCAGGACCGACGATCTCCCACCATCGCGCGTCGCTCATCCCGGATTCCTCGGCGGCCGTCCGCTCCCCGACCGCCTCGCGGGCGTTGCCGGCCACGAAGGCACCGAGCAGTGCGATGATGTGGTCTCGCTGCACATCCGAGATGTCGGTCGACTCGAGCAGTTCGAGCTGCCGCTCGTACCGGGCCAGACGGTGCGGGCCCAGCACCTGGCGCCACGGCGAGGCCGCCAGCAGCCATGGGTGGTCGAGACACTCGGCACGGAGTGCGCGCGCGACTCCCGCCAGGGACTCGACGACGGTCGGGGCCGACCCGGGCATCGGAGTCCGTGCCGTCACGTGATCGATCATGAGCGCCACCAGCACGTCACGCGTCGGCACGTAGGTGTACAGACTCATCGGCCCGACGCCGAGTTCGGCGGCCAGGGCGCGCATCGAGACGGCACCGAGCCCGCGCTCGTCCGCGAGGTCGATCGCCGCCGTCACGATGTCGTCGACCGACACCCGCTGCCGCGGCCCCCGCCGCGGGCCGTCATCTCTAGCCTCGGCCCGCCAGAGCAGTCGGACCAGCGTGCGTGCATCATCTGCGGTCGACACGGCGACGCCTTTCCCGTACGGTGTACTGAGTAACAACTCCGTACACCGTACCAAGAGGAGCGTCCACTGCCCACTCAGGCCACGTATCTGCCGGACCTGCACCAGTTCGCGCTCTGGTCTTCCCACCAATCCGACGCCGGGAACCTATCGGACAGCTGCCGTCTCGCGGTCCCGGACGGCCGCGACCTCGTCGTTCGCGACGTCCGCTGCGAACTCGTCGACCCCCCGGCGCTCCTGGCCGCGTGCGACCAGGGTGATCCGAGCCGTGTCGCGGAGTCGGTCGAAGCGTGGCGACGCACACTCGCCGGCGACTCCGCGACACCGCTGCCGCTCGCCGCACACGCCGAGATCGATCCCACCGGGACGGCGATGACGACTGCGGACTTCGCCCGTACAGCGCTGCAGGAGTGTCTCGCCGCCGAGGACATACTGCGAGACACTCTGCGAGCCCACCTGCGGCCCTATCAGATTCGCGGTATCGCCTGGCTGGCCCGGACCGCGGAGGTCACCGGCGGTGCCGTGCTGGCCGACGAGATGGGACTGGGCAAGACCGTCCAGGCGATCGGACTGCTGACGCTTCGGGCACACGAGGGACCACAGCTGGTCGTCTGCCCGACCAGCCTCGTGACCAATTGGAGTCACGAGGTGGCCCGCTTCGCGCCCGATCTGAACGTGTACACCGGCCCCCTCGAGCATGCGCCGGACGGGCCCGGTTCGATCACCGTGATCTCCTACGCGAGACTGCGACTGAGCATCGCCGATGTCCGTCGATTCGACTGGGCCACAGCCGTGTTCGACGAGGCGCAGGCCCTGAAGAACCCGCGCACCCAGGTGTCACGCGCGGCGCGCACCGTCGGCGGCCGGGCTCACGTCGCGTTGACCGGCACTCCCATCGAGAACAGTCTCGACGACCTCTGGGCGATTCTCCGGGTCGTCGCGCCCGCACTGTTTCCTCACCGGGCGGTGTTCCGGCGGCGCTTCACCAAAGCCGTCGACGACGGCGACGCCGGCGCGCTGCGACGACTTCGGGTGGCGGTCGCGCCGGTGATGTTGGCGCGCACCAAGTCCCGCGTGGCGTCGGCGCTGCCGCCGAAGATCGCCAATCCGGTGCTCGTCGATCTGACCGACGAACAGGCGCAGCTCTACGACGCTCACCTCGCGCGCGTGGAAGACACCGGCTTCGGCGACGGATTCGAACGACACGGACGGATTCTCGCCACACTCACCCGGCTCAAGCAGATCTGCAACCATCCCGGCCTCGTCACCGGCGACACCCGGGTGCTCGCGGGACGCTCGGGCAAGCTCGACGTGTGCACGGAGATCCTCGGTGACAACCTGCGTACCGGCTCCCCCACGCTCGTCTTCACCCAGTACCGGGAAACCGGTGAACTCCTCGTCCGGCACTTCGCCGAACAACTGGCGGTCGACGCACCGTTCTTCCACGGCGGTCTCTCGGCGAGCCGTCGCGACGAACTCGTCGCCGCCTTCCAGTCGGGCGAGGGCCCCGGGTTGATGGTCATGAGCCTCAAAGCAGGCGGCGTCGGACTCACCCTCACGCGCGCCTGCGACGTCATCCACTTCGACCGCTGGTGGAACCCGGCGGTCGAGGCCCAGGCGTCCGACCGCGTGCACCGAATCGGCCAGGAACGTCCCGTCACGATCACCACCCTCACCTCGGCCACATCCCTCGAAGAGCACATCGATCGCCTGCACCGGCGCAAGTCCGCGCTCGGCGCGCACGCGGACGACACGTCCGCTCTCACCGAGCTGACCGGCCTCGACGACGAGCGGTTGATGGACATCCTGCGGCGTCACCGGGAGGCGCGATGACCAGCACTCCTGCCGAATTCGGGTTCACCCGCTGGGGCGCCGAGATCGTCCGGCTCGCCGAGCCGATCTCGGCGCGTGGCCCCAACGCCTCGGCACCACGAGCCCGCAGTGTCGCCCGCAACGGCGGCGTCACGCTCACCGTCGACGGACGTTCGGTCAGCGGTCTGGTGCAGCGTGGCGGCGAGGCGTCGATGGCACATCTCGAGTTCGATGCCATGTCCCCGGCGACCGCGACGACGCTGCGGGAGGTGCTCGGCGAGTCCACCGAACCGACCGACGACATGCACCGTCGCCTCATCGAAGCGGCGTCGTGGTCGTCGCCGGTTCTCGACGTCGCCGACTGCTCCTGCCGCGCCCGCGGCGATCGATGCCTGCACATCCTCGCCACGCTCTATGCACTCGCCGCGGCCGTCGATCGAGAGCCCTTGCTGGCCCTCCGCCTACGCGACTTCGAGGCACGGCTCAGCGGAGTCGCCGGTGGCGCGGAACACCCGGATGGACCACCGAGCCGGATGCCGCTGCGCTGGGCGGCCCTGACAACCTTCGACGCCCGCGACTACTGGACGATCGGGCGTGCAGCTGCTGCCCCGTTCGTGACCGATGACCCCGAGCGCCACCCCGCTCCTTGATCCGAAAGAACGGCATAACCCCTGGTCGCGGAGGTTCTTTCGCAGTCCACGGACGAGCCGTTGTGCGCGGTGCGGGCCCTTCTACCGCTCCCTAATCCGAAAGAACGACATAACCATTGCTCCCTGAGGTGCGAGGAGCGCCAGCGACGAGCCACGAAGGGCCTGATGAGACAGGTTGCGGAGCCCTTCGTGGCTCGCTTCGCTCGCACCTCAGGGAGCAGGCGGTGACGCGCCCTCCGCAAGCTCCGGGCGCTCCCCAGGGAGCAGGGGGCAGGTCGTTCTTTTGGCTTGCAGAGCAGAGCGAGCCAAGTCAGCGGTTCTGGCTTGTCAGCGAGCAGCACAACACACGAGAGAAGCCCTCCCGGTTTCCCGGGAGGGCTTCTTCATCGTGCTCGGTGAGCGAGGCGTGTCAGGCGTTGCCCGACAGCTTCTCACGCAGTGCGGCAAGCTGCTCGTCGCTGGCCAGCGAACCGCCGGCCGACGATCCGCCGGTCGAGCTGCTGCTCGACGACGATCCGCCGCGGCTCTCCGACGCCGACGAGTAGTCGGTCGGGGCGTTGGCGGCCTCTGCGGCAGCAGCGGCGAACTTCTCCATCTGGGCGGTGTGCATCTTGTGGCGACGCTCGGCCTCGGCGTACCGGGCCTCCCATGCCTCACGCTGCTTCTCGAAGCCTTCGAGCCATTCGTTGGTCTCGGCGTCGAAGCCCTCGGGGAAGATGTAGTTGCCCTGCTCGTCGTAGCTGTCGGCCATGCCGTACTTCGAGGGGTCGAACTCCTCGGTGTAGTCCTCGTTGGCCTGCTTCAGGCTCAGCGAGATCCGACGACGCTCCAGGTCGATGTCGATGACCTTGACCATCGCGTCGTCACCGACGGCGACGACCTGATCCGGCACCTCGACGTGGCGCTCGGCCAGTTCGGAGATGTGGACCAGACCCTCGATGCCCTCGTCGACCCGGACGAACGCACCGAACGGCACCAGCTTGGTGACCTTGCCCGGCACGATCTGGCCGATGGCGTGGGTGCGGGCGAACTGGCGCCAGGGATCTTCCTGAGTTGCCTTGAGCGACAGCGACACACGCTCGCGGTCCAGATCGACGTCGAGGACCTCGACGGTGACCTCGTCGCCGACGGCGACGACCTCGGACGGGTGATCGATGTGCTTCCAGGACAGCTCGGAGACGTGGACCAGACCGTCGACGCCGCCGAGATCGACGAACGCACCGAAGTTGACGATCGAGGACACGACGCCCTTGCGGACCTGGCCCTTCTGCAGCTGGTGCAGGAACTCGCTGCGGACCTCGGACTGGGTCTGCTCGAGCCATGCGCGACGCGACAGGACCACGTTGTTGCGGTTCTTGTCGAGTTCGATGATCTTGGCCTCGATCTCCTTGCCGATGTACGGCTGCAGATCGCGGACGCGGCGCATCTCCACGAGCGATGCCGGGAGGAAGCCGCGCAGGCCGATGTCCAGGATCAGGCCGCCCTTGACGACCTCGATGACGGTGCCCTTGACGGCCTCGTCCTTCTCCTTGAGCTCCTCGATGGTGCCCCAAGCCCGCTCGTACTGCGCACGCTTCTTGGAGAGGATCAGACGGCCTTCTTTGTCCTCCTTGGTGAGGACCAGGGCTTCGACCTCGTCACCGACGTTGACAACCTCATTGGGGTCGACGTCGTGCTTGATCGACAGTTCGCGAGAAGGGATGACGCCTTCGGTCTTGTAACCGATGTCGAGCAGAACCTCGTCCCGGTCGACCTTGACGATGGTGCCTTCCACGATGTCGCCATCGTTGAAGTACTTGATCGTGGAGTCGATGGCGGCGAGAAAGTCCTCGGCAGTGCCGATGTCATTGACGGCTACTTGCGGCGAGGTGATCGTGGGGGACGACATATGTTGAGTTGCTCCGGACAGGTGTGTAGTAGGTACGATTCTGCAAAGCTCTGTTGATCGACACCACCTGGACCGGCCTGTCACCGGTCAGGGCAGGTGCGAACCGCGCGTCATCGGGCACACGCGCGTGTAGAAGCCTACTCCAGCGGCATTGTGCTGGGCAAATGGCTCGTCTCACGAGGCCGCCAGGACGTGCGGCCCGACGGGAGATGAGACGATCCCCACGTGGCGCACTCACTCGAACTCCTCCTCGACGACTCGTCCGACCAGCAGGTTCGGGCCGAATGGGACGCCCTCGCCGCAGCCGGACTCCCCCATCAGGGTCGCGTCGCGTCGCCGACGAATCGGCCCCACGTGACGCTGGTGGCCGCGTCCCGGATCGACGGGAACGCCGATGCGGCACTGGCCGCGGTCGCCATGCGCCTGCCGGTGGGGATGCGGCTCGGCGCTCCGATCGTCTTCGGCGGCGGTCGACGATCCACGCTCGCGCGGCTCGTGGTGCCGTCGAGCGAACTACTGTCGGTCCACGCCCAGGTCTCGCGGCTGTCCGCCGAGTTCGTCGACCCCGAGCCGGCCGACACGGCGACAGCCTCGACCGATGGTCGCCGAATGCCGTTCGCGCACACCGTTCCCGGGCAGTGGACCCCGCACGTCACCCTCGCGCGGCGGATGGACGCCGAACAGCTCGTCCGCGCCTTCGACATCCTCGACATCCGCGCCGAGATCGTCGGCGAGTTCACCGCACTGCGACGCTGGAATCCAGATGCGGGAACCGACGTCGTGCTCGCGGGGCGGGCCTGCTGATCGCACTGCGGGTCAGACGGCGGAGCCGCCGTTTCCCCGTCGGCCCGGCAACGCGCCGAGTAGCCGACGAAGCCGGGAGTCCGGACGGAACCGCGGGCAGGACCGCTCGCCGCAGAGCGCGCAATCCGTACCCGTCCGGTAGTGCTCGTGAGCCGATCGGTCGTGACCGCATCGGCAAGTCTGGTCGCCCACGGCGCTCAGGTTACCCAAGCAGGGTCTTCGGACCGGGGTCGTCGAAGGTTGTGACCCACGTCGTCGCCACGGCGACGAGCGCGTCCCACCGGCACCGGGTGAAGACCTCCGAGATCACGATGAGAGTGACTTGAGAGCCCACGGCCCGATGATCTGGGTATGACCGAAACACTGAGATCCTCCACCGACCGACCAGCACCGAGCGCCGACGAGTTCGCCGAACGACTCTTCGGTTCGACGCTCGCCACCGCCGAGACCATGAGCGTGTACCTCGGCGAGCGCCTCGGGTGGTACCGATGCCTGGCCGAATCGGGCCCCCTCACCGCCGACGGGCTGGCCGAACGAACCGACACCAACGCACGCTATGCCCGGGAATGGCTGGAGATGCAGAGCGCCTTCGGCATTCTCGACGCGGACCTCACCACCCGGCCGCACACCTTCGCGATCTCGCCGGGCGTCGCCGAGGTACTCACCGACACCACCAGCCTGTCGTACCTCGGCGCGCTCCCCCGCATGTTCGCGGCGTCGGCACGCCATCTCCCGGAGTTGCTCGATGCCTACCGGAACGGTGGGGGCGTGAGCTGGGAAACCTTGGGCGCTGACGCGCGGGAGTGCCAGGCCGATCTGAACCGGCCCTGGTTCGACGCACGCCTCGCGCCCGCGCTGGCCGGCGTCGAAACCCTGCACGAGCGGTTGTCGCGGCCCGGGGCGCGGATCGCCGACGTCGGGTTCGGAGCGGGCCACTCGACCATCGCACTCGCACGGGCCTACCCGGAGGCCACCTTCATCGGGCTCGACGTCGACGAGGCGTCGGTACGGATGGCCCGTGCGCATGCCGAGTCGGCGGGTGTCATCGACCGCGTGACGTTCCTCGTCGCCGACGGCGACGAGGCGGCGGCGCACGGCCCGTTCGACGCCGCCTTCGCGTTCGAGTGCCTACACGACATGCCGCGGCCGGTCGAGGTCCTCGCCGCGGTCCGGCGCGCACTGGCGCCCGGAGCTTCCCTGATCGTCATGGATGAAGCCGTATCCGACGAGTTCGACGGTCCCGCAGACGATCTCGACAAGATCATGTACGGGTTCTCGTTGCTGGTGTGTCTGCCGGACTCGATGAGTTCACCACCGTCCGCGGCCACCGGCACGGTGTTCCGACCGTCGACGCTGCGTCGGTACGCGCACGACGCGGGTTACGCCGACGTGACGGTCCTACCCATCGAGGATTTCAGCTTCTTCCGCTTCTACGAGCTGACGACCTGACCCCGTCGGTGCGCGCCCGGCGCGCAACGAGGTGACGGCGATGTCGACGACGTCGGACGGAGCCGTGGCGGCACCGGTCGCGACGAGATCGTCCGTCACCGCCTCGCCCAACGCTGCTCGGATTCGATTCTCGACGGAACCGAGTCGCTCGACGTCGTTCCCGAACGGATCGGACCCGGCCGCCTCGTGTGCTCGCCGGGTGGCACCGAGGATCAGAGCCGCCTGTTCGCACCGCCCGAGATCGACCAGGACGTCGATCACCGAGCGCAGGGTCACCCACTGATTCGTCCAGTTTCCCGCTTGCCGAAAATGCTCGAGCACCTCCACGTACGACCGGGCGGCGGCGTCGGTTGCGCCGGAACGGGCCTCGATCGACGCCCGCGACGCCATCGCCACCCCGAGCAGATACCGGTCACCGTGCCGGCGCGCGGACTCGATGGCACCCTCGAGGAGTTGCCGCGCCCGCCCGGGATCGGCGTCGAGCAGACACTCGCCGGACACGTAGCGACACCAGGCCGCGACAACGTCTTCACCCGCTGTGGCACAGGCGATCTCGAGGGACCGCGCAGCCGGGTACGCGTCCTCGCCGCGGTAGGCGCGGATGAGCAGTGCACTGATGTCGGCCATGTGCGCCGCCCCCGGCATCCCGGCCGCCAGTGCGAGTTCGCGGAACGTCCGCGCGTCGTCGAGCGCAGTGTCGAGATCCCCCTGAAACAGGCCGATGTCCACGAGCATCATGTGGAGGTAGACGCGGACCGACGGGTCTGGGCCGGCGTCGAGGCCCCGGCGCGTGCACCGCCGCGCGGTCGGCAGGTCGCCATCGAAGCGGGCACCGCCGGCCGACACCGCCCACACCGCGGACCCGAGCGACGAGTCGTCGTGACGGTCGATGAGCATCCGCGCCCATGCGGTGACCTCCGGACTCATGGTCAGTTCGAGGAAGGGGATCGACCCCTGCAGGATCGTGTCGGCGAGAGCGGGATCGTGAACACTCGCATGGTCGATCGCCTGCCGCACGTCATCGAGCCGTTCATCGATCAGGCGCGCGGCGTCGAGGTGTCCGCGACCGTAGACCTCGCACCCCAACGGACCGAGCCAATCCGCGACCCACGCGGTGTGCGCACACCGCGCACCGTCGAGGGCGTCCCGACTCGCCAGTGCATCGATACCGAAGGCACGCAACGTCTCCAAGAGGAGGTAGCCCCCCGGATCGACCGACACCATGCACGCGTCGACCAGTTCGGCCATCGCATCGGCCACGTCTTCGCGGTCCAGCACTCCCGTCGCCGCGGCCAGGAACTCCGCATCGTCGAGTCCGAACCGGGAGGGGAAGATGCTGAGGACGTCGAACAGACCACGCGCTGAGTCGCTCAGCAGTCCATAGGACCAGTCGACGAGTGCGTGCAGGCTCCGGTGCCGGGGCGCGATCCCGCGCGGACCGCGCAGGACCCGGAAACGCCAGTGCAGTCGGTCGACGAGCACTGCCGGCGGTATCGCGCGCGCCTTCGTCGCCGCGAGCTCGACGCCGAGCGGCAGGCCGTCGAGCCGTCGGCAGATCTCCGCGATCGCCGGCGCCGTTGCCTCGTTCAGCTCGAAGCGTGGATCGCGTGCCCGGGCACGGACACAGAACAGCCGGACGGCATCCGACGACTCGATGGCGGCGGGCGCCGCATCCACGTCCGGCACCGGAAGTGGGTCAAGGGAGATGATCTGTTCGGCGGCAATTCCCAGCGGCACCCGTGAGGTCGCGAGCACCGTGATATCGGGGCACCGATCCTGCAGCGCGACAACGAGTTCGACCGCTGCCTCGAGGACGTGCTCACAATTGTCGAGCACGAGCAGTCCGCGTCGACCGGTCAGCGCGCCGGTGAGTGCGTCCAGGGCCGCGACATCGCGACGCATCGACAGGCCCGTCGCCGAAGCCACCAGGTGCACCACCGCGTCGCGGCTCGCGACCGCTGCCAGTTCGGCGAACCAGACGGGACGGTCACTCGGCGACCGGACATGGTGCCGGACAAGCGCCGTCTTGCCAACACCACCGGGGCCGAGGACCGTGAAGACCCCGCGTCCCCGCACGGTTGCCGTCAGGCCAGTCAGGTCGGCATCCCGGCCGATCAGCTGGCCCGAATCATGGTTCGCCGCGCCGATTTCGGTATGTGGTACCGCGACTGTTCGTTCCGGCCGCCCATCGCCGCGGACGCGGCGCGGCGGCGGGTCCCCGTCGAGGATGCGGGCATGCAGTTCGCGGACCGACGGGGCCGGGTCCGTGCCGAGGTCCTCCGCGAGGCGTCGACGCAACCGTTGGTAGGCATCGAGCGCCTCGGCCGCGCGATCCGTCCGCCACAACGCCGCCATGACCCTGAGGTGGAGCCCCTCGCGATAGGGATGATCATCGGCGAAGGGCAGCAACCGGACATAGGCGTCTTCCGGACGGCCGAGGGTGACCAGGGCATCGGCAGCTGTCTCCGCGGCCAGGACACGCCGTTCGAGGAGCGCCCCGACCTCCGGCTGCGCCCAGGCACAGTCGGCGAACTCGCCGTATGGCGTTCCATGCCACAGACTCTCGGCCTGGTCGAGCAGATCGACAGCCAGCTGTGGCTCGGCATCGACGACGGCGACGGCCCGTGCCACGGTGTCGTCGAAGAGCAGTGCGTCGACATCGGTCCGATCGACGAGGAGCGTGTACCCGGGCGCGGTCGTGACGACTCGCAGACGGCCGTCGACCTGACGTCGCCGCAAGGTGGTTCGCAGTCGGAAAACGAGGTTGTGCAGGGCCGACTCAGGTGTGGCCGGCGGCGCGTCGGCCCACAGGATGTCGGTCAGCCAGTCCACATCGGCAACCGCATTCGCGCGCAATGCCAGGGCGGCGAGCAGACAGCGGAGGCGAGGGGTGCCGAACTGCGGTCGGGACACACCCGCGTCATCCGGTGTGTCCACCGGACCCAGCAGAGTGAGACAGACCATGGCCTTATCATCGCAGGATGTCCCCCAACCAGGCGGAATCCGAACAAACCACATCGAACGGCCCGGGGTCGAGCCGTCCCCCGAGGATCCTCGGCGAGGTCGACTCCGCGACCAGTGACCGTGCCAGCCGGTGGTGGTGGGATCACGATGCGGAGAACTATCACGTCGAGCACGGCGACTTCCTCGGTGCCCATGCCGCGGGCGGGGATTTCGTGTGGTGTCCGGAGGGTTTGCGCGAGGCCGATGTACGGCTCCTGGGGGACATCGAGGACCAGGACATCCTCGAGATCGGCTGCGGTTCGGCGCCCTGCGCCCGATGGCTGGCCGCGCACGGCGCGCGCGCAGTCGGCGTCGACCTGTCGCGGCGGATGCTGGGCATCGGACTCGACGCGATGGCGGCGGAAGGCGTGCGGGTCCCGCTCGTCCAGGCGACCGCCGAGACCCTGCCCTTCGCGGCCGCGTCGTTCGACGCCGCGTGTTCGGCCTTCGGCGCGGTACCGTTCGTCGCCGACTCGGCCGGAGTGATGAGCGAAGTCGCACGAGTCCTGAAACCCGGTGGGCGTTGGGTTTTCGCCGTCAACCACCCGATGCGCTGGATGTTCCTCGACGATCCCGGGCCGGAGGGCCTGACCGTACGAATCCCCTATTTCAGCCGCACGCCGTACACCGAGACCGATGCCGACGGAACGTTGACCTACGTCGAGCACCACCGCACCATCGGCGACCGTGTTCGCGAACTCCGGGCCGCCGGGTTCGTTCTCGACGACATCGTCGAACCCGAGTGGCCGGACGGTTTCGACCGCACCTGGGGGCAATGGAGCCCGTTGCGCGGCAGCTACTTTCCGGGAACAGCCATCTTCTGCAGCCACAAGGCCGACTAGCGGCGCTCACAGCAGCTTCGACAAGAACTCCCGAGTGCGCTGTTCTCTCGGATCGGCGAGGACCTGACGAGGGTTCCCCTTCTCCACGACGACGCCGCCGTCCATGAACACGAGCTGGTCGGCGACCTCCCGGGCGAAACCCATCTCGTGCGTGACGACCAGCATGGTCATGCCCGACGCAGCCAGCTCACGCATCACCTTCAGGACATCGCCGACGAGTTCGGGGTCGAGCGCCGAGGTGGGTTCGTCGAACAACATGAGTTTGGGGTCCATCGCGAGCGCACGCGCGATGGCGACACGCTGTTGCTGGCCACCCGACAGCTGGGCCGGATAGGCGTCGGCCCGGTCGGACAGGCCGACCCGGTCCAGCAGGTAGCGGGCTTTGTCGACCGCCTCCGAACGCGACTGACGCTTCACCTGCATCGGCGCCTCGATCACGTTCTCGAGGGCCGTGCGGTGCGGGAACAGATTGAAATGCTGGAACACCATGCCGATGTCGCGTCGCTGGGTCGCCGCGTCCTTGGCACTCATCTCGTGGAGCTTGCCGTTGCGTTCCCGGTAACCGATCAGATCACCGTCGACGTAGAGCCGGCCGGCGTTGACGACTTCGAGGTGGTTCACACAGCGGAGAAACGTGGACTTCCCCGATCCCGACGGACCGATGAGACACAGCACCTCGCCGCGCGCCACCTCCAGCGAGATCCCCTTGAGGACCTGGACCGAACCGAAGCTCTTGCAGACCCGGTCGGCCACCACCATGGGCGGCGGCGATCCGCCGGCGGCCGGTGCGGCCGTGTCTTCTGCGGGACTCATGCCTTCTCTCCCCCTGCCGGCCCGGCGGCGCCGCCGGGCGCCGTGGCCGCGCCGTCGGCCATCGTCTTGAGTTGCCGCGCCGTGAGCTGCCGGGTCGCGCCCTTCGCGTAGTAGCGCTCCACGTAGTACTGGCCCACCATCAGGACACTGGTGATGACGAGGTACCACGTGGACGCGACGAGAAGCAGCGGGATCGGCTCGAAGATCACGCCCGAGATGTCCCGCTGTCGTCCGTAGAGGTCGAGGGTGAGCGGCACGGCCGCCACCAGGCTCGTGGTCTTGAGCATGCTGATCAGCTCGTTGCCGGTGGGCGGGATGATCACCCGCATGGCCTGGGGCAGCACCGTTCGTCGCATGGTCTGCGCCCACGACATACCCAGTGCCACCGACGCCTCGGTCTGTCCCTCACCGACCGAGGACACACCGGCGCGGACGATCTCGGCCATGTACGCTGCCTCGTTCAGGCCGAGTCCGATGACCGCGAACAGGAACGCGGCGTTGAGCGTCTGGATGTCGAGCGACACGAACTGGTGCACGAACGGGATGCCGAGGTCGATCTGCTTGTAGATCGCCGGGAACAGGCCCCAGAAGACCAGCTGCACATACACGGGGGTGCCGCGGAAGATCCACAGGTACACCCACGATGTGCCGCGCAACACCGGGTTCGGGCTCAGCCGCATGATCGCGAGGACGACGCCGAGCACGATGGCGATGGTCATCGACAGCAGGGTCAAAGCGAGCGTGTAACCGACTCCCGACAAGATGCGCGAGTCGAAGAGATAGTTGCCGTACGTGCCCCAGCTGTAGGCCTCGTTGGTGGCGGCACCGTAGACGAACAGCGCGCCCAACACGACGATGATCACCGCCGCGACCCACTGTCCGGGACGACGGAGCGGAACCGCCTGGATCGGTTCGGGTTCGCCCGGCGGTGACGCGGCGGTGCTGTGCGGTGACGTCATGTCAGCTCACCGCGCCGTTGATGACGGAGACATCGATCATGCCCTCCTCGAGGCCCCAGTTGGCCGCGATCTCTTCGTACTGTCCGTTGTCCATCAGGTACTGCACAGCCCGCTGCAGTGCGGGCGCGAGCGGTGAACCCTTCCGCACCGGCCACCCGTACGGCGCGGAGTCGAAGACCCCACCGGCGGGCTTCAGACGGTCGTCGGTGCGTTTGATCGCATAGGCCGTGACCGGCGAGTCGGCCGACATCGCGTCCACCCGGCCCAGGATCAGTGCGTTGACGGCCTCGTCCTGGCTGTCGAACCGAACCTTGTCGATCGCCGGTTTCCCCGCAGCGACACACGCCGCGCTCTTGGCGGGAACCTCGTCGGTGTCCTCGTAGGTGGTGGTCTGCACCGCGACTCGGAGGCCGCAAGCGTTGTCGGGGTCGATCTCGTCGTCGTTGTCGCTCGCCTGCGCCCACTGCACGCCCGCGCTGTAGTAGGTCACGAAGTCGACCTGCTTCTCGCGCTCGAGGGTGTCGGTGAACGACGACATCCCCAGCTGGTAGGTCCCGGCCTGCACCGAGGGGATGATGGTGTCGAACTGGGACTCCTTGTAATCGGGTACGAGTCCGAGCACCTTGCCGACGGCGTTCATCAGGTCGACGTCGTAGCCGATGATCTTTCCCGACGCGTCCTTGAACTCATTCGGCTGGTACGGGATGTTGACCCCGACGATCAGGCGTCCGGTGCGCGCGATCTCCGGTGGGACCAGCGCGGCGATCTCCGGCACGGTCGCGACGTCGACGTCGATCGGGACGACCTGGCCGGCGCGCTCCCGCGCCTCGTTGTCCACGCATCCGGTTACGACGACCAGGACGGCGAGCAGGACGCCGAGCCAACGAGCCACCCGCGTCACACCACTACCCTTCGTCCGGCCGATCGCACCAACTCACTGTAGTTCGCCCGCCGCGCCCCGGCTCGCCACCCACCGTTCACGCGTGTGCGCGCCTGTTTCCGCTCCCTCAATCCGAGAGTCCCGCAAACCATTGCTCCCAAAACGAAAGAACAACAAACCGCTGGTCTATGTTGTGCAAGCGATGCCCCCCTCTGCTCCCTGAGGTGCGAGGAGCGCAAGCGACGAGCCACGAAGACATCCCAGGGGTGCAAGGTGTCAAGCGGCGAGGTTGGCGCGGTGGTTCCAGGCGGTGTGTTCGTTGTAGAGGGTGCGGTGTTTGAGGCAGCCGTGGAGGATGCCGATGAGCCGG
>NZ_JAFFZF010000040.1:0-43123 GCF_016924115.1 Gordonia sp. BP-119 | reverse complement strand
GACATCAGAGCATGGATCGAGACCTGGAACGACAACCCCCGCCCCTACGTGTGGGTCAAGACCGCTGACCAGATCCTCGACTCCATCGCCCACTACTGCACACGAATTAATGACTCAGAACACTAGCTGCCTACGCCGAGGCGGCTCGTATGTCGCAGCCCGAACTGGTGGCTGCGTTGCGAGATCTGCTCGGCGCGCGGCTGGTCGCCTACCTGGGTCGGGTGAGCGAGACCCGGGCGGTGCGGCAATGGGCTGACGGCACCCGCACCATCGCCAACCCCGAGGACGTCGAACGGCTCCGGATCGCCTACCGCGCCGCCCGCCTGATCACCGAACGCGACACCCCCGCCGTCGCACAAGCCTGGTTCCAGGGCCTCAACCCGGTCCTCGACGACCGGGCGCCGGCATTGCTGTTGCGCGACGGCGAGCTCGCCGACGTCGGACCGCAAGTACTCGCCGCCGCCCGCCAATTCGCCGCGGTGGGATGAACCAACCACAGCCTTCGACGATCAGCACCCCGCACGGCCCGATCACCACCAGCATCCGGACTGCCACGCCCATATATCGAGTCGGATACGCGCCCAGCCCGTGGGAGTGGACACCATGGGAGTACGCCACCGACGACCGCTTCGCCGGCCGCTGGGACGACCCCGACGGGGGTGTGGCGCACCTTGTACTGCGCCGACACTCCCCTGGCCTGCTACCTCGAAGTCCTCGCCTTCGCCCGACCCAGCCCACAACTGATCGCCGAGCTCGACGACATCGTCGTCGACGAGGAAGACGAGCAGGACTACCCCGCGCTGCCGCCCGGCCACGTTCCGCGATCGTGGTGCGATCTACGGATGATCGGTCACGGCACCCTGACCGGACGGTTCGCGGTGCCCGCCGACCCGGACAGCCTCGCCACCCTCCGGACGGTGTTTCGGCCGCTCGCGATCCGCTACGGGCTCGATGACCTCGACACCGCCGCGTTGCGGGACGGCCGGCCCCGCGGGCTCACCCAGGCCATCTCCCGCTGGATTTACGCCCTCACCGACCACGGCCATGCAGCGGTCGACGGGATCGAGTTCGACTCCCGACACGGCGACCAGCTGCGCATGTGGGCGCTCTATGAACGCGCCGCCGACCCCGACATCAGCCCCACTCCGGCGTTCTCGACCACTCCCCCATTGACGCCGCGGATCCACAACTGGCCCGCGCCCTGACCCTCTTCGGACTCGAGTGGACTCCACATAACCGGCCTGAAACAGGCTGTGCCGCATCGTCGAACGAGCATGAGGATAGCTCGACCAACCGTGGTGGTCCTACGATCGTCTTCAAGTTCGGGATAGCGAACCTGCACCGCTACGCCGCCCACACCGGTGGACGCCGATTCCCAACCTCGTCTCAGCCGGGATGCCGGCCCGGCAGTTGCGCCAGTTCACGATCGTCGGCTCCCTGGTCGACCAACCTTGTCCGGGTCCGCTCCAACCACGCACGGGCCCACTCCGGGTCGGCCGCGGTCAGCATCCGATACTGTTCTGCCCATATGCGGCGCAGATAGTCGGGCGCGCCGGGCGAGTGCAGCCGATACGACGCCGCTTCGGCGATCGCCACCGCAACCCAGCTCAGAAACTCCTCTGGATCGCTGGACTGCCGGTCGAACATCACCGTGCCGCGTTCGCGGATGATCAAGTGCCACACACCGTCCGAGTCACGCACGCACGAGGGCGTCGCGTCGTCGGGGATGTGACCCAGGCGAGGCACATCGGACGGCTCCGCCGACATCGTCGCCGCGAGATCGGCTATCCGGCTGCGCATCTCGGGGTCGAGCTGGTCGTCGGCGCCCGACGTCATCCGGGGAAGACGCTCTCGAGCACACCCGAACACAGCAACCACTGGGTGTTGACGAAACCGCTTGTCTCGTTGAAACATCCGCGATGGTCCTCGATCAACCCGGGATCGAGGAGCTGCTGGTCGATCTGATATTGAATGCCGCCGCCCGGCTGACCGAAGCCCTTGGCGATACGTCCGATCCACACCTTCACCGGGCGCATGACCACGTACACGTGATAGTTGCAGAACTGAGGGTTGTCTTTGTCGACGAGGTTCTCCGGCGGAAGCGCCCGCCTCTTGTAGTGCGTGCCCGCGGGGGCCAGGAAGCGACCATTGGCGGGACCATAGCGATCTATCCGCTTGTTCGGGTTGAGGGTGGTCACCGACTTCTTGGCGGACCCGTCGGGGTTCAGCGTGTATCCGTCGTGGTCCGGATAGTCCCACTTGTCCCCTTTCCGATACGTCTGCAGGAACTCGCTCGGACTCAGACCCGCGAGCCGGTCGTAACCCCTCAACTGCGGACCCACCGGGGCATCGGTCGCCAGAATCTTCGGACCGAACAGTTCGTCGTTGTACAACAACTGTGCGGAACATCCACCCGCCTCCGGCCCGCCCAGCGATCCGAAGTCCAACGATCTCAGGGGATTCGGTGCGGCCGCCGCGACCCCTCCCCCGGACACCGCCAGCGCAAGACTGAAGAAGATGGCGAGCAGAGCATGGCGACGTTTCATGGCCGCGCCTTTCGATGGGTACGTCCGGAGGTCACGCAGTGCGGAAACTAACCGATCGACGACACGATGGGGCCTGAACTGCAAAGGTCCGACTCAGATTCGACCGGACGTCCCAAAGGGCTACCGCCGACGGTGTTCCGACGGCGGGATGCCGTAGCGCTTCTTGTACGCGGCCGCCAGCCGACTGGGGCTCGAAAAGCCCCATCGCGCAGCAACTTCGGCCACCGTGTCGGTGTTGTCCGGTTCGGTGAGGTCGTGGTGAGCCCGGTCGAGTCGGATGTCCCGCAGCGTCTGGGTCGGACTCGCACCGACGTGTTCGGCGAAGCCCTCCTGCAGTCGTCGGAGGCTCGAGCCGCTCAGTTCGGCCATGTCCGCCAGACGCCAGTCGCGTCCGGGATCGTCGTGCAACGCGTCGAGCACGCGCTTGACCATCCGCGGGCGCAGACCGGTACCCGCCTCTTCCGGAGAGACAGCGAGGAGGAACGCGCTGCTGATCGCGCTCGCCAGCTGCGGTCCGACCAGCGGGTTCGACAGGAGGTCGGCGGGTTCGCGCACCTGAGCCGACAATGCACGCACGAGCCCGAACCATGCCTGTTGGTCGGGTCCGGCGAGATCCAGCTGATCCGGCAGCCGCAACTGTGAACGCAGCGCCGACGCCCGGACCCGGTCGGCCTCACGTTCGAGGTACTCGGCGTCGAACTTCACCCCGACCACGACGCAGTCCGCCGACCACCGGGTGATCGTCGACGGGCGGTCCGCGGTGAAGACCGTGGCCGTCCCCTCCTCGGACGTCGTCTGCACCGATCCGGCGCGCGAGTCCAGGACGCCGCGGACCGGGATGTTGATCTCGTAGGCGCCCGGATAGTCGCAGGAGATGGAGACATCGGTCCCCCAGTTGAGCTTGCCGATCGTGACCGGTCCCAGCTCGACGGTCTGCAGGTTCAGATTCAGCTGATCCGGCGACGACAGCGCGGTCAGCTCATGCGGGAAGTACACCTCTTCGACGGCACGATGCGCCGTCTCCCAGTCGCTGGTCGATGTCGTGCTCCGCATGGACTTCTTCCTCGTACTCCGGTCGCGCAGGGTCGTGCATCTCGATTCAACCCGGTGACACACGACACTCGCCACCCGGTTCGGAGACTGCGATCACATTGCCGCGCGATCGGTGCCGCCGACGCGCGAAGCGTATCGACCGCCCGGTCGGCGGTCCCTAATGTCACCTCGCACCGGGTCGCCGACAACCTGCCGGCCGCCGCCCCCGGCTCTCGAGACGAACACAGCGGAGGAACCCATGACCAGCACCATGTCGTGGATCGACGACATCACGATGACCGAACTCGAACGCAACCCCTACCCCGTCTACGAACGGCTTCGCGCCGAGGCGCCGCTCGCCTATGTCCCGGTTCTCGGGTCGTATGTCGCGACGACCGCGGACATCTGCCGGTCGATCGCCACCAGCCCCGACTTCGAGGCGGTGATCACCAAGGCCGGCGGCCGTACCTTCGGACACCCGGCAGTGATCGGGGTGAACGGTGCGATCCACGACGACCTACGGTCGATGGTCGATCCAGCCCTGCAACCCCAGGAGGTCGACCGGTGGATCGACGACCTCGTCCGGCCGATCGCCCGCCGGTACCTGAGCGACTTCGAGGACGTGGGGCGCGCCGAACTCGTCGCCCAGTACTGCGAACCCGTCAGCGTGCGCGCGCTCGGCGACCTTCTCGGCCTTCAGTCGGTGAGTTCGGACAAGTTGCGCGAATGGTTCCACAAACTGTCGGCGTCGTTCACCAACGCGGGAGTCGACGAGAACGGCGAGTTCACCAACCCGGACGGCTTCGCCGAGGCCGACGCCGCGAAGCTGGAGATCCAGTCGATCGTCAATCCGCTGATCGACAACTGGATCGAGAATCCCGACGACAGCGCGATCTCCCACTGGTTGCACGACGGTATGCCCGAGGGACAGACGCGCGACCGCGACTACATCTACCCGACGCTGTACGTATACCTCCTCGGAGCGATGCAGGAGCCTGGCCACGCCATGGCCTCCACACTGGTCGGCCTCTTCAGCCGGCCGGACCAATTCGAGCAGGTCGTCGACGAGCCGAACCTGATCCCGCGCGCGATCTCGGAGGGCATGCGGTGGACGTCACCGATCTGGTCGGCCACGGCCCGGATCAGTACGAAGGACGTCGAGGTCGCGGGCGTCGACCTACCGGAGGGCTCAGTGGTCCTGATGTCGTACGGTTCGGCCAATCATGACCACTCCGTCTACGAGGCACCGTCGGACTACGACATCACCCGACCGCCGTTGCCGCATCTCGCATTCGGTGCCGGCAACCACGCCTGCGCAGGAATCTACTTCGCCAATCACGTGTGCCGGATCGGACTCGAGGAGCTGTTCGAGTCCATCCCGAACCTCGAGCGCGACAACAGCAGCGACGTCGAGTTCTGGGGTTGGGGTTTCCGCGGGCCGACGTCACTGCACACGGTGTGGGAGGTGTGACGTGTCCGACCCGACGACCCGGCCCGGCCCGACGACCTTCCGAATCGACGCCGGCAACACCTCGGTGACCTGCGGTGACGGACAGCGAGTTCTCGATGCCCTGTTGCGCCAGGGGGTGTGGATTCCCAACTCCTGCAACCAGGGCACCTGCGGCACCTGCAAGGTCCGGGTGATCGACGGCATGGTGACCGCCCCGCCTGCCCCCGACAGTGTCCTGTCCGACGCCGAGCAGCAGCAGGGATACGTGCTGTCGTGTCAGTCGACACCCATCACCGACATCGCCGTCGAACCGCCAGCCGCCGAGTGCGGCGAGCGCCATCACCTGTTGCGCGATGTCGCCGGAACGGTCGGTTCGATCACCGCGGTGGCCGATGACACCGTGTCCATCACGGTGTCACTCGACGAACCGTTCGAGTTCACGGCCGGCCAATACGTCGAGTTGTCGATCCCGGGCACCGGCCAGACCCGGCCGTACTCGATGGCCAACCCGCCCAGCGAATCCGACACTCTCGAGTTCCACGTCCGAAGGCAGCCAGACGGTCTCGCCACCGACCGGTGGATCTTCGATTCCCTGACGGTCGGGGCGGCGGTGTCCATGACGGGACCGTGGGGCGACTTCTGCCATCAGCCGGGCGAACCCGACGTCGGGCTCATCCTGCTCGCCGGGGGCACCGGTCTCGCGCCGCTGAAGTCGATCGCGAGAGCAGTACTCGACGCCGACCCCGATCGTGAGATCCACGTCTACCACGGCGTCCGCACCGAGGCCGAGCTGTACGACGTCGACTTCTGGCGCGCACTCGAGACCGAGCACCCGAATGTCCGGTACACGCCCTGCCTCAGCCGCGAAGAGTGGAGCGGCCGTACCGGTTACGTCGGTGACGCGATGATGGCCGACTTCGACTCCTGCCGCAACCACTCGGCATACCTCTGCGGCCCGCCCGCGATGGTCGAGGCGGGGGTCCGGGCCCTCAAGCGACGACGCATGCCGCCCCGGCGGATCAAGCGGGAGAAGTACACGCCCGCAGCGAGTCTCGTGACCCTCTGAGCCGGCCCGGAGGCACTGTTGTTCCGGTGCCGACGACCAGCTCAGGCCACGTCCTGCACATCCGCCGCCGACGCTCCGGAGATGATGTCGAGGACCCGCGGGTACTCGGGCGCAGTCGAGGTGACCACCGACCCGTGGTTGCCGCCACGGATGAGAACGGCCTCGGCGTCACCGCCGTCACGCACGACGGCGGCGACGTAGCGTTGCGAATTGGCCGGCGCGACCATCCGATCGGCGGTTCCGTGAACGGCGACCACGGGGGTGTCGGGATCGATGTTCTGGATGGGATCGACCATCGTGTACCGCTGCGGGACCTGCGCCGGGGTGCCGCCGAGGGCGGTCACGATCCGGTCGTCGCCATGCGTGGCCGCATAGGTCATGTCGAGTGGACCGGCGAGCGAGACGACCCGCGTCGGCCGGAACAGTGGTCGGGCACCGACCTCGTCGTCCTCCAGCTTGTGCCGGGTGCCGCCCCACACCGCGAGTTGTGCACCCGCGCTGTGCCCGACGATCAGCTCATCGTCGGTGTCGATCTGCGGGAACTGCCGGTCCACGACGACGACGTTATCGAGGGCCGCCGCGACGTCGCGGAACGTCGTCGGCCATCCGCCGCCCGAACCGACTCGGCGGTACTCGATGTTGTAGACGGCCATCCCGCGGCCGGCGAGGTCTTGCGCCAGCGGCTCGAAGATGTCCGCGCCGAGAGCGCTCTGCCACGCACCGCCGTGGATGAGGACCACGAGCGGTATCGAATCGACCCGCTGCTCACCCGCGGGTAGATACAGCTCGGCCCAATTCTGGTCTGTGTCACCGTCATCCGGGGTCGGGTACCGCACCCGCTGAACCGTCACCTCGTCGAGGTACTCGACCGGGGCGGCCGTGGCGCTGCTGCTCGAGGTCGAGACGGGCGTCGTTCCGTCCGCACACGCGGACAGCGCCACCACAGTCGCGGCCAGGACGGCCAGTGCGAGGCGGCCACCGCCCGACGTATTCCTCACCGCATGCTCAGGGGCACAGGGGTGATCGACGGACCGCTACGAACGGTCGCCGGGACCGGTCCGAACCCGGGCCACAGGTTCACCGGCACCGTGACCGTCGCGCCCGCGGGCAGCGAGATCGACGTCGGGCTGAGGGCGATCCGATCGGTGAAGGTGTCCCTGCGTTCGACCTCCAGACGCAGTCGCTGCGCCCGTCCCTCCGACCGGACGGTGACACCGGTACTCGCGGTCCCGACCGACACCACCGAACCCGGGCCGACGGCCAGCTGGCTGGTCTCGGTCGACAACGAGCGCAGCGAATCCTCGGTCGCGACCTGGAACTCCGCGGTCGACGGCGCCGACGAGGTCACCCGCATGCCGTGCCGGGTCGGGTCGGCGTCGATGGCCGCCACCGCGCCGGCGGGTACTTCGAGATCACCCATCGCCACCACACCGCCGGCGCTGAGCACCGTGGCGTCGATGTCCGCGGTGCGACCCGCCTCCACCCCGTCCACGATGATCCGGAACGTGCGGTTCGCGGGCACCGTGAACGTGGCGGTGTTGTCGTTGTTGAACAGGATCTTCTTGTCCACGCCCGGGATCGCGCGACCCGCCGGGTCGGTCACCCGCACATCCCAGTCGACGTCGCCGGCGCCGCGGGCGCCACCGTTGTTGTCCGAGACGATGACCACGGTATCGTCACTGCGCAGTTCCGGATCCTGGTGACGTGCCAGGATCGGCGCCAACGGGACGAGCATCATCTTGTTGAGCGGGGAGCCCTGGAACAGCAGGGTCGGCTCCGACGGATTGGTCGCGGTCGAGTAGTACCAACTGTTCGCGGCGGGGTCGGCGACGATCATCTTCTCGACACCGGGGAAGTTGTTGTCGTACACGACGATGCCGCGCTTGCCCTGCCCGAGGTCGCGGATCGCGATCGGGTTGATGGCGTGTCCGGCGCTCTGTTCCTCGTCGGTGTAGATCGCCAAGACGTAGTTGTCGTTGCGCGCCCACGCCGACCGCAGACGGGACAGTGCCTGGGTGACCGTGACCTCGGACTGCGCCAGGTCGGTGGGCGGGAACCCCTGGGTGATGAACATCCGCGCGATGAGTTCGTCGAGCGGTGTCGACGGGCGGATGCTGTAGACGGACTGCCACGGCATCGCCAACGGGAACGGGTTCAGACGCTTGGTGGCATACAGTCCGGCGAGTGCGGCCATTCCGAAACAGTGCCCGCCCGCCATCGACTCGTTGAATTCCTGCTGCACGAGTTCGGCCACCGTCGTCGGCGAACACACCCCGAGCACGATGCGGGCGCAGACCTCGTCACCGAAGACGGCACGCATGCCCTCGATGCTCAGGCCGCGGGTGTGCAGCGCATCATTCGGTCCCCAGTTCTCGAACGAGAAACCGTCTCGCCGGACCTGGAAATCGGCGTGCGCGACGACCTTTCCGGCCTGAGGGTTCACCACCGGCGCCGCCGCGGACGGTCCGGACGAGACGATGGACAGACCTGCGGCCACGACCAGCACAAGCGCTGCCGCGGCGAGTCGGATCTGCCATCGATTTCCGCGTGCGCCAGTGAGCATTGCTAAACATTAGCTGACATTCCCGGCGTCGCCGGACGAGCTGACCAATTCGCGCAATGATCCCGGTAATGCGTCCCGAAATCGTCGCTCAGCTCTTTCCGAAATCGCACCGGGAATGTGTGTACAAAAGGTCGACTCCCGACACAGCACACCGCCGGCCGCTCGGGAGAGCGACCGGCGGCTCGGTACCGGATGGGTCGGGTCAGCTGTAGAACGTGACGGTCTTGGTCTCGGTCGTCCCGGGCTCACCCCAGTAACCGCGGTTGACAACCCTGTACGGGGTGTCCCCTCGAGCAGACTTCACCGAGCCTTCACCCGGGGTTCGTCGGTGATCCCCGCGCGTCAACCCCGGGCCCGCCGGAGTTCGCCGGAATCTCCCCCGGATGTCCGCAGGTGGCCTACTTGACGCCCGAGAACACGTACTGCAGGACCGCAAGTGCCAGCTCGTTGTCCTGAATCGCCTGCCACAAGATGGTGTCCACCATGTCTGTCTCCATTTCGATGTCCGCGTGAGGTGTCGGGTCCGGCACGCCAGGCGGGAACCGTGGAGTCCCCCGACCCGGCGTCACCGATCTTACGTCGAGTCCCGGGCCGGGCTCGTGCCACCGGGCCCAGGGTGGCGTCCGGATTCACGTCCCTTCGACCGTGGGCCTCACTTCGACGGCACATCACGCCGTGCGGCGTCCCGCCACGCGCCGCTCTGACGCATCGGCCTCCGCGATCGCGAGGCGAAGCATCTCGGCGAAGCGGCGCCAGTACGCGGCCTCGTCGTCGTGGAACCGAATGGTCCGAGGGTCCGCGGCCGCCAGTCGGGCGCTGTTTGCCCGGCTTTGCCAGCGCTCCCATTGGTCCTCGCACACCTCGAGGTAACCGGCGAGGGTGGCGGCGTCGTGGTTTCTCAGTGCGGCGTTCCTGCTCGGCATCGAAGTCCCCTCGTCGGCGTGGTTCGGTCACACGCTATGCCGGGGGTACGACAATTCCGTTCGCGCTGGTGAGCGAAAAGCGCCCCGGACTTCGACCAGAAGCGACTCATCGGCGACGTATCGTCCTCACCGCCTGGAGCGGCGGTCTCGGGGTCAGCCGACGGTCTTCACCGGTATCCCCATCCGCTGCGCGCGACGAATCATGGTGACCGCGTTGTCGATCGCGGCGCACCCTGGGTCGTTGTTGAAGTAGACGTAGACATCGCAGGAGTCGTCGTACGTCTCGGTCAGACGGCGCAACCAGCTGTCGATCGCTCGGGTTCCGTAACTCATCGGACGCCGCGCCGTTCCATCGTGCAGCCGTAGATAGCCGAAATCGCCTGTGCGCCAGAGCGGATTGAGTATCCGGTTCTTGCGGTCGGCCCAGCAAAGCGTCGCATTGTGCCGTTCGAGGACCGACCTGACGTCGTCGGTCCACCAGGACTCGTGCCGGGGTTTGACGGCGACCTGGACCGTCTTCGGGAACAAGGAGAGCGTCTCGTCCAGCGCGTCGGGTGCGGCGCGGAGGTTGGGCGGCAGCTGCAGGAGTACCGGTCCCAACCGCCCGTCGAGACCCGCCGAGCGATCGAGGAACCGCTGGACCGGTTCGGCCGGCTCGTTGAGCCGTTTGATGTGCCCCAGATAGCGACTCATCTTCGCGGCCATCCGGAAGTCGGCGGGGACCGTCTCGGCCCAGCGCTCGAACGCCTTCCGCTCGGGCAACCGGTAGAAGGTGTTGTTGACCTCGGCGGTCGGGAACCGCTGCGCGTAGTAGTCCAACCACAACCGTTGCGGGAGCTTCTCGGGATAGAAGGCACCGCGCCAGTCCCGGTACTGCCAGCCGGAGGTACCGATGAACAGCATCGCGCAACTATCCGTTCGGGACGGGGCTACGAATCCCGTCCACGACGAGTACCCGGTATGCGCGTGGGTGTCGACTCACGGCTCGTGGGTACCCGTCGGTGGCACATGCCAATCACCGAGACGGGAGTACACATGACCAAGCTGGCGATCATCTACTACTCGGCCACCGGACACGGCACTGCGATGGCACAGGTGCTGTCGGATGCCGCTGAATCCGCCGGTGCCGAGGTCCGAGTCCGCCACATTGCCGAAACCCGGGACCCGCAGACGTTCGCCGAGAACCCGGCCTGGTCGGCCAACTACGAGGCCACCAAGGACCTACCCGCCGCGACCGGCGACGACATCGTCTGGGCAGACGGCGTCATCTTCGGGAGCCCGACGCGGTTCGGCAGCACGGCTTCGCCGTTCCAGACATACATCGACTCTCTCGGGGGACTGTGGGCCGAGGGCAAGCTCGCCGACAAGGCCTACGCCGCCTACACCTCCAGCAACACCGCCCACGGCGGGCAAGAGACTACCCTCACCGCTCTCTACACATCGCTGATGCACTTCGGCGGCATCCTCGTCCCGCCCGGGTACACGGACGGACTGAAGTTCGCCGACGGCAACCCGTACGGCGTCTCCCATGTCACGGGTCCGGAGAACAAGAACGAGCTCGACGACGCGACGAAGGCCGCGCTCGAACACATGGCGCAGCGGGTGGTGCGGATCGCGGGCCTCCTCGCTGCCTGATAGTCGTCGCTCACGAGATCCGTTCCCGCTCAGCCGTTTGGTTCGGGCGGGGACGGATCTTGTGAGCGCGCGGTCGCCGTAATCGAGTTGACAGCGAAGGTTCGGCGGTTCACCATCGGTCCTCGTGTCTGTCAGTGTGTCGCCCTCCGGGCGTGAGGAGGTCGTCGGCGTCGTGCGCGCCGACGGTTGATTAACCCGCTCCGATCGGCGCGCGTCCCCGCAGTTGTGGACCGCGCCGGTCGAATCGTGCACTCTTTTTCCTCCTCCGTCACCTGAGGTGTATCCACTCATGCATTCCTTGACCGAAACCCAGATCCGTTCGTCGTTCGTCAACGCCTCGCTGCGCGAACGCAAGAGCGTGACCCTTCCACCCGACTTCGACGACTTCGACTGGGAGCGAATCGATTTCGTCGGCTGGCGCGACCCGAAACTACCGATGGTCGGATACGTGGTCATCCCGACCGACGACGACGTCGTGGGCATCATGCTCCGTCTCGGTGGCCGCCAGCCGCGAACCCGGCCCCTGTGCTCGTTCTGCGAGGACGTGCACCTGCCCAACGAGGTCGCCTTCTTCAGTGCGAAACTCGCCGGCGCCGCGGGACGCAAGGGCAACACGGTCGGGACGTTGATCTGCTCGAACTTCGAGTGTTCGGCGAACGTCCGCGCCAAGCCGTCGGCCATCTTCTCCACAGACGACCCCGAAACCGTTCGGCAACAACGCATTCAGGCATTGCGGAGCCACCTCTCCGGCTTCGCAGCGCGGGTGGCGAGCGGCGACAGCTGACGCGCGCCACTGCTCCCCGAGCTGAGAGCCGCCGAAGTTTACGGAGCCGTGTCATCCCGCCCCTGAGCAGCGAGCTTGCGAGCGTATCCCCCGCGCCCTGAGGAGCGAGCTTGCGAGCGGACCCCCGCACCCTGAGGAGCGAGCTTGCGAGCGGACCCCCGCACCCTGAGGAGCGAGCTTGCGAGCGGACCCCCGCACCCTGAGGAGCGAGCTTGCGAGCGTCACGAAGGGTCTTGGTGAGATGCGTGGCAGACCCTTCGTGACGCGCCCTCCGCAAGCTCCGGGCGCTCCTCAGGGAGCAGAGCGGGACAGTGGTTCCGCGGCTCTTTCGGATCAGGGAGCAGAACGGGCCAGCGGGCCTGCGTGTTTGTCGACTAGAGGGAGCGTGGGGGTGGGACCGGGTGTCCGCTGAGCTTTCGGCCGACGGTCAGAGCGGCGATAGTGGACCCATGACGTCGCTGTTCATCCGAGCGCTGCAGACCCACCAATGGCTCTACGAGCATTCCGGCGGACTCGTCGGCCACCGGCTGCTGATGGGCAATCCCACGCTGCTGCTGCGCACAATCGGCCGCCGCACCGGGGAGGCCAGGTGCAATGCGCTCACCTATGCGCGCGACGGCGAGGCCTACCTGGTGGTCGCGTCGAACGGCGGATCGCCGCGACCACCGGGGTGGCTCGCCAACCTCAAGGCGCACCCCAACGTCGAAGTCCAGGTGGGTCGTCGTCGGATTCAGGTCACCGCGCGGGCGACCTACCCCGATGACCCGGACTACGCCCGGCGCTTCGTTCTCGTCGATGAAGTCAACAAGGGTCGCTACGCCGGCTATCAGAAGAAGACGACGCGCCCACTCGCCATCGTCGAGCTGACGCCGCGCTAACAGCGTGCCGTTCCGATGACTATCGACCGGCCCGCCGGTCGGTATCTGGGAGACAACGTCAACGACCCCCGGGAGAAGCATGCGCACGCTGGCGATCACCCAGAACATGACGCTCGACGGTTCGATCGAGATGTTGACCAACTGGTTCGACCCGACCGTCGAGGCGCCGGACCTCATGGCCGAGTCCCACCGGCAGGACGCCGAGGCCGATGCGCTGCTCGTCGGCCGGCAGACCTTCGAGGACTTCCGCGGCTTTTGGCCGCACCAGACCGACGACGCCACCGGGATCACCGACTATCTCAACACCGTCGACAAGTACGTGGTGTCGAGCACGATGACCGACCCGGCGTGGCAGAACTCGACCGTTCTGTCCGGTGACGTCGTCGACGAGGTGACCGCGCTGAAGAAGACCGACGGCAAGGACATCGTCGTGACCGGCAGCATCAGCCTCTGCCACACGCTGATCGAAGCCGGTCTGGTCGACGAGTACCGACTGTTCGTCTACCCGACCGTCCAGGGGTCGGGACGGCGTCTGTTCCCGGACGGCCTGGAGATCCCGACACTGCGGCTCGTCGACACCAAGAGTTTCGAGCTGGGCGTCTCGCTGCTGCGCTACCGGACGGTGTGACCCGATTCAGGCGGGGTCGGAGTTGATCTCCGCGAACGCACGGTCGCGGATCGCCGCGAGATCCATCCCGTACGTCAGACCATGAGACTGCTCGTACTCCTCCAGCCGCGCAGCCGCCCGGTCGTACAGACGGCGGGCACCGACAGCGTTACCCCGACGGTGGTGCGTCAGTCCGACGCAGAGCTGCGCGAGTCCCTGCCACAGCGGCCGCTCCTCGGGCGGACATGACTTCCACCGGGTCTCGAACACCTCGTGCGCCGAGAACGGCCGCCCCTCTTCGAGCAACTGCCATGCGAGCGCGATCGTCTCGTCGGGCGGCAACGGTTCCTCGGACACCGGCTCGACGCCCGGCGCGCCATACGGCAACGGCCTGCCCAACTCGTCGCGCGGCCGGGCCTGGCGCGCGCGACCGTCGGGGTCGCGGTCGCGGGCCTTGTCCATGGATCACCTCCGGTTCGTCGCGACCGCCAGAACTGGCGTCGCTCACCCATTCAGCATGACGACATCGCCCGTCCTGCCGCGCACACTCTCCTCACAACGCGGAAGGAGTGACGATGACCAGAGAGCTCGGCCCGGTCGACTACGTCGTGGTGGAACTCCCGGCGGGTGCATCGTCCGTAGACAGGTACGTGCACGTCGAACTCGCCGGGCTGGTCGACAACCACCTCGTCCGGGTGCTGGATCTGCTCGTCGTCAGCCGCCGCGCGGACGGAACCGTCGCGATTGCGGAATTCGAGGACTCTGACCTGGACGAGCTCGACTCACTCGGCAGTTCCATGATCGAGTTGCTCTCCCTCGAGGACGTCGAGAACCTCGCCATGGCCATCTCACCGGGCGGCTCCGGTCTCGCCATCGTCTGGGAGTACATCTGCACCGCATCGTTCTTCTCGGCGGTGGCGTCGGCCGGCGGTCACGTCACCGCGCACGGACGAATACCTGAACGAGCCATCGTCGCATCGCTGCGCGCCGCCAGGGAGTCGTCGTGAACGACTTCGTCATCGACTGCGCTACAACAGGTTATGTTCTCTGGCACGGTCGACGGCATCCCGGCGCGACGACACCCCCAACTTGCGGTAGATCGCCTGCTGGTGGGTCTTGACCGTGTTGACCGACACGAACAGATCCGCGGCGATCTCTGCCGCCTTGTACATCGTCGGCAGGTACCGGAGAATCACCAACTCGCGTTCGGTCAACGCTTCGCCGACCGGTTCGGCGACGTCGAGATCGCCGGTCTGCGGGGCATCGTCGCCGAGGACTCCGAGCAGATCGAGAGCGAAACCGAGATCGACGTGCGGTCCGGCGATCCGGACATGCCGGGCGAGCAGCACCCGTGCGGGTTCGCCCATCGCCGCGAACGGACGGACCTGACCGACCTCGGCCGCCAGCGCGACCGCAGCAGCCATCTGATCGAGCGCATCGGATTCACGACGGAGTTGATGAGCCGCGACCGCCCACAGCACCCCGGCGTCGACCGCCTGCAACCGGAACGGCGCGTAGTCGGTCAACCGGCCCAACTGCGCAATCGTGTCAGCCGGCCTGCCGAGCTCAAAGAAGGCCCTGGCACGAGTGGTTCGCCGGAGCACATCCGGGTAGGCGCCGACCGATCGCGTACCCGAGAAGTCGTGGCCATCATCGAACGGTGCCCGCGCGACCGAAGCGGCGTCACCTGCGAGGATGGCCACTTCCGCCGCGACCACGGCACACCAACTGCGCAGGAGCGGCGGCAGCGGGCCACATCGTTCGACGACCACCGCCATCCGACGCTGGGCCGCCCGCGCCGCGAACGCGTCCCGACGCGAGACGGCGACGCCCACCGACGCGATCTCCACCAGCAACAACGCCGCACTGTCGGGGGCCTGCCCGACAATTCGGCGAGCCGCGTCGATGGCGGCGTCGGCGACATCGAGCTCGTGACGTTCCAGCAGGAGCAGCGTCTGCGCCGCATACATCGCCATCATCTGGGGTTGCTGCGTCCAACCGCGGCGCCGGGCAGTCGATTCGACGGTCGCAACGCGGTCGGCCGTTCGTGGCAGATCTCCGACGATCAGATCGGTCAACGCCAGGTGCGCCTGCGTCGCCATCGCCATCAACGCCATCCCGGCCGCCTCCGCGGCCGCGTGCGCGCCCTCCAGTTCGGCCGCGGCCCCGCCGAAGTCACCGCGGTGGACCAGTCCCATGGCACGGTTCGCACGAGCGATCAACGCGTAGGCCGGAGCCGCAGGCAGGGTGCTGCCCGATGGTGAGGTCGCCACCCTCGACACTGCTTCGCATCGGGACACCACGTCGTCGACGGCCTCGGCCCGGGCGCGCACCATGGCCGCGAGCGCCAGGATGATCTCCGCGGCAGCCGTCTTCACGTCCTCACGTCGCGCCACCGCGTCGGAGGCCGCCTCCGCGTAATGGAACATGACGCTGAAATCCCGGTCGTGGAACGAGGCGATCACGGAGGCGAGAAGCGTCTCGGCAGTGGGTTGTCGCGCTGCGTGCTCGACCGCGGGCCGCAACGCGGCCGCCAGCTCACCCGCGTGCGGGGACAGCACGAGCGGAACTGCGGATCCACCCAGGACCTCCAGGAGCCCGGCCCAATCCTGCGCCGACGCCAGATGCCGGATCGCCGAGATCGGGTCACCGGTACGACCGAACCAGGCCGCCGCCCGACGATGCAGTTCGGCGGGCGCGTCCGGACTCTCGGCGGCCAGCCGCTCGGCCAACAACTGCCGGAACAGCGGGTGGTAGGCATACCAGTCCCGGCGACCTTCCATTCGAACGGTGAACAGGTTCGCGTCGGCCAGCGATTCGAGGATTCGGCGGCAGTCTGGTCGTAACGTGATCGCCCCGGCCAGTGCCGGATCAAGCGCCTCCGCGACGCTGGTCGCCAGCAGGAACTTGCGGTCCGTCGGCGGGATCTGTTCGAGGACTTCCTCCAACAGGTAGGACGCGATCAGCCGATCGGGTCCTCTCTTCAACCAAGCGCCTAGTCCCGAGGATCCCGCACTCAGCAGCGCGAGTCGTACACCCGCCGCCCAGCCTTCGGTGCGGACCCAGAAGCCGACCAGATCGTCGTCGGACATGGGTTCTGCGCCGGCGAGCTCGGCGAACTGACCCACCTCCCCCCTGGTCATCGTCAGCAGGTCTGCGCCGACCTCGGTGAGACGCCCGTCGAGTTGCAGTCGTCGCAGGTGGAGACGTGGCGTCGTGCGCGAGATGACCACCAGATGGACCTGGTCGGGCTGCGCCGCGATGAAATGCGCGATCGACTCCAGCACGTCGCGATCAGTGATTCGCTGGACATCGTCGAGGACGATGGTCAGCGGCTCCGGATGCGACGCAAGGGCGTCGGCGATGAGGCCGACCTCGGCGGGCCCCAAGTCGTTGCCGGGCACCATCTCGGAGAACGAGCCACCGGCCAGGACATGCGCTGCGGTCAGTGCACCGAGAAGGTCACCCCAGAACGTCGACAATCCGTCGATGTCGCTGACGGCCAGCCACACCGCCCGGTGCCGGTCGCCGCGGGCGGCGAGGTGAGCTGCGACCGCAAGTGTCTTGCCGTATCCGGGTCCCGCCGCGACGACGGTGACGTGGCGCGGTCCCCGAGGTAGCAGGTGCGTGTCGAGCCGGGGCCGCGGGACGAATCCCGGAGGAAGCTCGGGACGGGAGATGCGAAGCCGAAGAGACGGGGGGAGGCGTCGGCTCGCGTCGTTCACCTCGCTGCCCTTCGTCGATTCCCTCGGACCGACGTCATGAGGGTGCCGCAAATAGTAGTCGCGGCGACACGAGCGCGCGCGTAGAAATCGTCCGGTTCGAATGACGACGGCTCGACGACGACGAAGGAGCATCGAGAGCAGCATTCGTCGACCACCGGAGATCTCATGCCCCTTCGTCCCGGCCGGTCCGGCCGTCGGGCCGTCATCGGTCATCCCGTCGTCCGGGTGCTCCCGCACCCGGCATCCGCGGATCTGGTCGACCGATACGCCCGAGGCCTCGCTGCCCAAATGACGCTGCCGCACAACAAATCCGAGACACCGCCATCACCCGAGGGACACAACTGAGCCGCGATACATGCCGCGTCTCACGGTGACCTCCCGACTGCCGGAACTCATACGAGGCGGGTGATCCGATCGGCACCCGAAGACGTCATCCTGACTCCGGGTACCTGCCTCCCGGCTGCCGACACTCATCCTGTTCTGAACCTGGCCCGAAGGAGAGAATTCATGTGGGATTCGTTCTGGGATTTCATCTGGTACACGCTGGTGATCTTCGCGTTCGTCGCTTACCTGATGATTTTGTTCACCATCCTCACCGACCTGTTCCGCGACCGTGAGTTGTCCGGCTGGTGGAAGGCGGTATGGGTCGTGGCGCTGGTCTTCGTGCCGTTCCTGTCCGCGCTCGTGTACCTCATCGCCCGCGGCAGCGGCATGCACACCCGCGCTCTCGACGCGCAGCGGCAACTACAGCAGCAGACCGACGACTACATCCGGTCGGTCGGTCCGAAGTCGTCCGCCGAGCAGATCGCCGACGCGAAAGCGCTCTTGGACTCCGGCGCGATCGACGACAACGAATTCTCCGCGCTCAAGGCCAAAGCACTCGCCTGATCGAGGAGCATTGCCACCCGGCGTGTAGCCGACTCACACAAGGAGTTTCGTCATGACACGGTTGTCCGACGACCTCGCGTCTCTCAGTGCGGACGCGTACACCTACCTCTACTCACTCGTGACGATGGACGTCAGTCGTCGCCAACAGACGGCTCCCGGCGCGTCCGACCGTCCGGGCTTCGGACCCGCCAATCAGTTCCACCATTTGTCGGAGTTCCCGTCGGCCGATTTCCGCGCGGTGGTCCGGCCGAACTTCGACACGCTGTATTCGTCGGCCTGGCTGGATCTGACCGGGGGCCCGGTCATCATCGAGATCCCCGACAGTCAAGACCGCTATTACATGATGCCGATGCTGGACATGTGGACCGACGTCTTCGCCTCCCCTGGCAAACGAACCAGCGGCACCGGCCCTCAGCGGTACGTCGTCGCCCTGCGGGAGCACGACACCTCGCAGATCGACGACGCCGAGGTGATCGTGGCGCCGACTCCCTACGTCTGGGTGATCGGCCGCACCCAGACCAACGGGCCCGCCGACTACGCGTCGGTCAACGAGTTCCAGAAGGGTCTGTCGGTGACTGCTCTGGGGTCGCCGACCACCTCATCCGAGGAACCGGTGGACCCGACTGCCGAGCCGCTGCGCATCGTGAACGCGATGTCGGCCGTCGAGTTCTTCACCCGGGCGGCCGAGGTGTTGAGGGTCGTCCCACCGCACGCCACCGACAACTCCGTGCTGATGCGGATCGCCGGACTCGGACTCGTCCCCGGCCGCAGCTTCGACGCGAGTCGCTTCGGCTCGGACGAGATCGCCGAGATCGAACGGGGAGCGAAGTCGGCTCTCGCGTCCATCGGCGATGTCATGCGCCTCGGCACGGTCGCCAACGGCTGGGAAGTGGTCACGAAATCGATCGGGGTGTACGGCAACGACTATCTGGCGCGATCACAGGTGACTCTGGTGGGGCTGGGCGCGAATCCGCCCGAAGACGCCATCTACCCGCTGTTGTTGACCGACTCCGATGGTCAACCGCTGTCCGGTGAACACGACTACCGACTTCACTTCGCCGCCGGAGAACTACCCCCGGTCGACGCGTTCTGGTCGGTGACCATGTACGACGCCGAGGGCTACCAGGTCGGGAACGAGATCGACCGGTTCGCGATCGGCGACCGCGACAACTTGCGGTTCAACGCCGACGGCTCTTTGGACCTGTACCTCCAGCACGTCAACCCCGGGCCGGAGCTCGTCGACAACTGGTTGCCCACCCCCCGCGGGCCGCTGGGTGTGACGTTGCGCCTGTACGCGCCACAACGGGCGGCGCTCACCGGGGCCTGGACCCCGCCTCCGGTGCGGCGGGTCTGACACGATCCACACCGACGAAAAAGGTCAGGTCGCATGCGACCTGACCTTTTTCATGAGCTCTGCTCTGGTGGGCGAAGGGGGACTTGAACCCCCACGTCCCGAAGGACACTGGCACCTGAAGCCAGCGCGTCTGCCATTCCGCCACTCGCCCGTGGCCACCGGAGTTCCGGTGGGCATGTCGTCGAACTGGGTGTGTCCGGCGACTGGACGACGATAGCAGCACGCCGCCACCGAAACAAAACTCGATCTCCGACGTTGCATTTGCGCACTACGTCGGGTTACGTCAGATGCCGAATACACACCATTGGGACAGGTGTTGCAGACGGTGCACCAGTTGCCTTGGTGGCACAGTTGGCCGTTGATGTCGCTATCATCAAACAAGGCCAGATGCACGGCGACACGCTCTATTGCCGCGAAAGGAGGTCTCGGTGGGGATCCTGCAACGACTGGAACGCAAGCTCGAAGGTGCAGTTGACGACGGTTTTGCCCGTGTCTTCGGTGGTCAGGTGGCCCCGCAGGAGATCGAGAACGGGCTACAGCGAGAAGCCGAGGAGTCGCTCGAGAACCTCGGTGACGGTACGGTCCTTGCGGCCAACAGCTACACCCTGCTGTTCAGTCCCACCGATCATCAGCACATCGCTGCGGAATACGAGCTGAACCGCAAGACTTTCTCGAAGCATTTGGAAAACTTCATCAAGGACAACGGGTGGCAGACCTACGGCAAGGTCGTCGTAGAGTTCGAGCAATCGCCGTCCTTGCACACGGGGATCTTCCGCGCACGCGGCACGGTCAACCCGGACGCGCGGCCCCGCCCGGTGGCAGCACGTTCGGAACAGCCGCACGGTGCACCGGTCCCCGGCCCGCCGGCCGGACGCCCGGCCCCTGTTCCCCCACCTACCGACGCCCCCGACCAAGGAGCCCCCAAGATGACTCAGAATCCCGGATACGACCAGCGCAGGGGCGCCGATCCCGCGTACGACCAGTACGGCCAGGGATCGGGACAGCAGGGCGACCAGGGTTACGGCCAGCAGGGCTACGACCAGTACGGTCAGCAGCCCGGTTACGACCAGGGATACGACCAGCAGGGCTACGACCAGCAAGGCTACGACCAGGGTTACGGCCAGGGTTACGGCCAGCAGCCCGGCTACGGACAGCAGGGTTACAGCCAGCAGGGCTACGACCAGCAGTCCTATGGCCAGCAGCCCGGCTACGGACAGCAGGGATACGACCAGGGCTACGGCCAACAACCCGGCTACGACCAGGGTTATGGCCAGCAGCCCGGCTACGGCCAGCAGGGATACGACCAGGGCTACGGCCAGCAGCCCGCCTACGACCAGGGTTACGGCCAGCAGGGCTATGAGCAGCAGGGCTACGGCCAGCCGGCCTATGGCCAGCAGCCCGCCGGGTACGACTACCAGGGCGGTTACGACCAGGGCTACGGCGCGGGCCGGCCGGCAGCGGGGTACGCCCCGTCGTCGATCACGCTGCTGCTCGAGGACGGCAGCAACCGCACCTTCCAGCTGCACGAGGGATCCAATGTGATCGGCCGCGGACAGGACGCGCAGTTCCGTCTTCCCGACACCGGCGTTTCGCGCCGGCACGTGGAGATCCGCTGGGACGGCGCGACCGCCATGCTCACCGATCTCAACTCGACCAACGGCACCACCGTCAACGACCTCCAGGTGAACACCTGGGAACTCGCCGACGGCGACCGCATCCGCGTCGGACACTCCGACATCACCGTTCGGTTCCAGTAGACCCGCATACGCCGAGCGCACGCCCACCGCGGGCGCGCGGCAGTCGACACCGGCCAGAGACCACTCCGGCCGGTTGATACTGAACTGTCATATCCGAATGACCGGGTTCGGCGGATCTGCCCATAAGATGCAGTCGGGTCCGCTCCTTTCGATCGGCGGTCCGACGACTGCTGCCGCGGGTACGACCCGACCGAGACGGAACGCGCTGGAGGTGAACACGACATGCAGGGCTTGGTGCTGCAACTGACCCGCATCGGGTTCCTGTTGTTGCTCTGGTTGTTCGTCTTCGCAGTGATCCGCACCCTGCGCGCCGACATCGCGTCGGCCGGCGGTCTGCGTATGCCCCGGTACTCGGGCGGCTCGGAGAAACGACGCCGCGGTGGTGGCGTCCGCGGCGCGGCCCGCTATCTCGTGGTGACCCACGGTGCACTGGCGAACACTCGGATCAGCCTCGGCCAGCAGCCGGTCCTGCTCGGACGCGCGGACGACTCGACGCTCGTGCTCACCGACGACTACGCCTCCGAGCGGCATGCGCGGCTCTCGCGACGCGGCGACGACTGGTACGTCGAAGACCTCGGCTCCACCAACGGCACCTACCTCGATCGGTCCAAGGTGACGACCGCGGTCAAGGTGCCGCTGAACACGCCGATCCGCATCGGCAAGACCGTGATCGAGTTGCGCCCGTGACACTTGTGTTGCGCTACATCGCGCGCAGCGACCGCGGTCTCGTTCGGTCCAACAACGAGGACTCCTTCTACGCGGGTCCGCGCCTGCTCGCACTCGCCGACGGCATGGGCGGCCACGCGGCCGGCGAAGTCGCCAGCCAACTGGTCATCCGCGCGCTGAGCACGCTCGACGACGACGAGCCCGGCGGCGACCTGCTCACCCAGCTCGACAGCGCCACCCGCGCCGGCAACGAGGCGATCGCCGCGCAGGTGCAGGAGTCACCCGAACTCGACGGCATGGGCACCACGCTCACCGCGATCCTCTTCGCCGGTAGCCGAATCGGGTTGTGCCACATCGGCGATTCCCGCGGCTACATGTACCGCGACGGTGCCCTGACCCAGATCACACGCGACGACACGTTCGTCCAGACCCTCGTCGACGAAGGTCGGATCACCGCCGAACAGGCACACACCCACCCGCAGCGTTCGCTGATCATGCGTGCGCTGACCGGCACCGAGGTCGAACCGACCCTCACCATGCGGGAAGCGCGCGCGGGTGACCGGTACATGCTCTGCAGCGACGGCCTGTCGGACGTTGTGACCGAGGACACCATCGCCGAGACCCTCGGCTCCATCGCTGACCCCAAGGAGTGCGCGGACCGCCTCATCGAGCTCGCACTGCGCGGCGGCGGCCCCGACAACGTGACCGTCGTCCTCGCCGACGTCGTCGACACCCAGTACGGCGACTCGCGACCGATCGTCGGCGGGGCGGCCGGCGGCAACGAGGAGATCTACACCCCCGATCCCGCCACCGCCGCGGGACGCGCCGCGGCACTACGCCCGCCGCCTGCCGAACCGCAGCGTCCGACGGTGCTGACCGAGGACGAGCCCCCCGCCAAGCAGAAGAGCAAGTACCGCCGCTGGATCGTCGCCGGAGTCGCGCTGGCCGTGATCGCCGCGCTCGTCGTCGGAATCTTCGTCGTCCGCGCCATCGTGCGCAGCAACTACTACGTGGCCGCCGACGACACCGGCGATGTGCTCATCTACCAGGGTTCACCGGAGAAGGTCTTCTTCCTGTCGATGAGCAACCCGGTGCAGCGCGTCTGCGTCGAAGATCTCGACCAGGCGGAACCGAGCTACACGTTCATCTCCTACGACGCCTCCTGCGAGTTCCCGCTCAACGTCGACGACCTGGTGTCGGGACCTGCCCAGTCGGTCAAGAACGTGATGATCCGGAACAAGAGCGAAGAACAGATCCAAGGCGTCGTCACCGACGAGCTCACCTTCCGCTGCGACAACGCACCCTCGTCGCCCTCCCCCGCGCCGACTCCCCCGGCACCGGCACCGTCGGAGTCGACGCCGAGCACCGATCCGTCCGCCCCGGCACCCCGCGCCACCGCGGCGCCGGCACCGGGCATCCCGCAGCAGGGCGCCACCGAATCGGTGGCACCGTCCACCGGCAACGCCGGGCCGGCCGACACGCCCGCACCTGACCAGGACGCCGTCACGAGCTGCCGGCAGCAGGTGAGATGACTCAAGCCGCGCCCGCCCCGCACGCCCCGCCACGCCAACCCGCCACGAGCACCGGCCGCAACGCCGAACTGCTGCTCCTGGGATTCGCCATCGGCCTGGTGACGGTGGCGCTGCTCATCGTCCAAGCCGCCCAGGGCCAGAACCTGACCTGGGACATCCTCAAGTACGTCGCCGCGTACACCGCACTGTTCGGGGTCGCCCATCTGGTGGTTCGCCGCTACGCACCCCACGCCGATCCGATCATGCTGCCCGTCGTGGCCGTCCTGAACGGTCTCGGCCTGGTCCTGATCCATCGTCTCGACCTCGGCACGGGCAACACCGGGGAGTCGGTGAATGCCACCGAGGCGACCCGCAACGCCGATCAGCAGTTGCTGTGGGCAGTGCTGGGCATCGTGGCGTTCTCCGCGGTGCTCATCCTGATCCGCGACCACCGGACACTCTCGCGGTACGCCTACACGCTCGGCCTCGGCGGACTGGTCTTCTTGATCATCCCGGCGATCCTGCCCAGCGCGTTCTCGGAGATCAACGGGTCGAAGAACTGGATCATCACGCCGTTCTTCTCGATCCAGCCCAGTGAGTTCTCCAAGATCCTGATCATCATCTTCGCGGCCGCGGTGCTGGTCTCCAAGCGTGATCTGTTCATCACCGCCGGTCCGCACGTGCTCGGTGTCGACCTCCCGCGCGCCCGTGACCTCGGTCCGCTGCTGGCTGCCTGGGCCATCGCCATCGCCGTCATGGTGGTCCAGAAAGACCTGGGTACGTCGCTGCTGATCTTCGCGACCATCCTGACGATGCTCTACGTGGCCACCTCGCGCGTCGAATGGCTGGTGCTGGGCATCGGGCTCTTCGCGATCGGCGCGGTCTTCGCGTGGTCGATCTTCTCGCACCTGCAGACCCGGGTCTCGGTGTGGCTGAACCCCTTCGAGGACTTCGACGGCTCGGGCTACCAGATCGGGCAGAGCCTGTTCGGTCTGGCCACGGGCGGACTGTTCGGCACCGGACTCGGTTCGGGCCGGCCCAACATCGTGCCGTTCGCCAACACCGACTTCATCATCTCGACCATCGGCGAGGAACTCGGCCTGGCCGGCCTCACCGCGATTCTGCTGCTGTACATGATCTTCATCCACCGCGGTCTGCGGACCGGCATCGCCGTCCGCGACAGCTTCGGCAAACTCCTGGCGACCGGTCTGGCGTTCACCATCGCGATGCAGATCTTCGTCGTCGTCGGCGGCGTCACCAAGTTGATCCCGCTGACGGGTCTCACGACGCCGTTCCTGTCCTACGGCGGATCGTCGCTGCTGGCCAACTACATCCTGGTCGCGTTGCTCATCCGGATCTCGAACGCCGCGCGGGAACCCGATCCCGGGAAGAAGCGTCCCGCGGCCAAGCCCGTCGAGGCACTGCCGACGCAGGTGGTGAAGCGTCGATGAACAAGCCGATCCGCAATGTGTCGATGGCGGTGATCGTGATGATCATCGCCCTGCTCGCCAACGCCACCTACGTGCAGGTGTTCAAGGCCGACGCCCTCAAGACCGACCCCCGCAACAATCGGGTGCTGCTCGACGAGTACTCCCGGCAACGCGGCCTGATCACGACCGCTGACGGCACGGTGATCGCGTTGTCGGTGCCGATCGAGAGCCGCCTGAAGTTCCTGCGCCAGTACCCGCGGGAGGGCGCCGAGGCGTTCGCCCCGGTCACCGGTTTCTACTCGTTCCAGTACCTCGCGAGCCAGATCGAGCACTACGAGAACAGCATTCTCAACGGCTCCGACGACCGGCTCTTCGGTCAGCGGTTCATGGACATGTTCTCCGGGCGCGACCCGCGCGGCGGCAACGTCGTCACGACGATCAACCCCAAGGTGCAGCAGGCCGCGTACCAGGCCATGCTCAACGGGCCGTGCGACGGTCCGTGCCGCGGGGCCGTCGTGGCGCTGCAG
Organism: Gordonia sp. BP-119; assembly: GCF_016924115.1. Lineage (NCBI taxonomy): Bacteria > Bacillati > Actinomycetota > Actinomycetes > Mycobacteriales > Gordoniaceae > Gordonia > Gordonia sp. BP-119. The sequence continues at coordinate 17,781 of NZ_JAFFZF010000040.1, read as the reverse complement.
CCGAACACCGGCAAGATCCTGGCGATGGTCTCGACGCCGAGCTATGACCCCAACCGGCTCGCGAGCCACGACCAGGAGGTCCGCGAGAGCAGCTGGGAGGCGTGGAACCGGCCCGGCGACACCGCGCAGCCGATGCTCAACCGCGCGATCAGCCAGCTCTACCCGCCCGGCTCGACCTTCAAGGTCGTCACCTCGGCCGCGGCCCTGCGCGACAACATCACCCCGGGCATCCGCCTCACCGCAGCTCCGACCTTCCCGTTGCCGGGCACCGACGTCTCCCTCCCGAACTACGGCGGCGAGACCTGCCCCGGGTCGTCGGGCGGAACCGTGTCGCTCGAGACGGCGTTCAAGTACTCGTGCAACACCGCCTTTGCCGAACTGGTGACCGAGAAGATGTCCGACGCGATCCCCAGGTTCACCGAGACCGCGAGCCTGTTCGGCCTCGACCAGCCCGGCCCCGACATCCCGATGCCCGTCGTCGACTCGACGGTCGGGCAGATCCCGTCCCTCGACGTCCTCGCGCAGGCGTCCATCGGCCAGCGTGACGTCCGGCTCACCCCGCTACAGAACGCGATGATCGCCGCGACGGTGGCCAACGGAGGTGTGCGCATGCAGCCGTACCTGGTCGACAAGTTGCAGGCGGCGGACCTGCGGACCCTGCAGACCACACCGCCGACGACGGCCAACAAGCCGATCACGCCCGAGCAGGCCGCCGAGCTGACGTCGATGATGATCGAGTCGGAGCGGTCGACGGCCGGCGCGGGCGGCCCGGTGTCGATCGCGTCGAAGACCGGCACGGCGGAGAGCGGATCGAGCACGGACACCCCGTTCTCGTGGTACATCGCCTTCGGACCGTCGTCGAACGCACAGATCGCGGTGGCCGTCGTGGTGGAGAATGGACAATTCGGCGCGGACTCGGTCGGAGGGACCGTCGCGGCGCCGATCGGACGAGAAGTGATCAACTCACTGGTGGGAGGTGGCAGTCGATGAGCCTGCAGAACGGCACCACCATCGGCGACCGGTATCGACTCATCCGCCTGATCGCCACGGGCGGCATGGGCCAGGTGTGGGAGGCGCTCGACACGCGCCTGAATCGTCGCGTCGCGGTGAAGGTCCTCAAGGCCGAGTACACCAGCGATCCGGAGTTCATCGCGCGGTTCCGCGCGGAGGCCCAGACCACCGCGAAGCTGAACAACCCCGGGATCGCGAACGTCTTCGACTACGGCGAGACCCCGGATTACAACGGCGGCGACCCGCTCGCGTACCTGGTGATGGAACTCGTCGACGGTGAGCCCCTGAACTCGGTGATCTCCCGCCTCGGGCGGTTGTCGCTGACCAACACCCTCGACATGCTCGAGCAGACCGGCCGCGCCCTGCAGGCCGCGCACAGCCAGGGACTCGTCCACCGCGACGTCAAACCCGGCAACATCCTGATCACCCCCGTCGGCCAGGTGAAGATCACCGACTTCGGCATCGCCAAGGCCGTCGACTCCGCCCCGGTCACCAAGACCGGGATGGTCATGGGTACCGCGCAGTACATCTCCCCCGAGCAGGCCACCGGCGACGAGGCGACCGCGGCGTCGGACGTCTACTCGCTCGGCGTCGTCGGCTACGAGGCCCTCACCGGGCGTCGTCCGTTCCTCGGCGACGGCGCGATCACCGTCGCGATGAAGCACATCCGGGAGGCACCGCCACCCCTGCCGACGAACCTGCCGTCCGGGGTCCGCGAGCTCATCGAGATCACGATGGCCAAGGACCCGCGGCAGCGCTACGCGAACGGCGGCGAGTTCGCCGACGCGGTCGCCGCCGTGCGTGCCGGGCGTCGTCCGCCGCGACCGGGCGCGATCGCCGGTGCCGCGGCAGGCGCAGCGGGAGCCGCCGCGCTCGGCGCCGCAGTCGCTCGTGGGGCCACCCCGACGGGTGCGGCCTCGCGGCCGGTGACCCCTCGGCCGACGTCGCGGACCGCGGTGGCGCCACCGCCGCCGGACAACAGCTGGACCACCGGTCAGAAGGTCCTGGCCGGCATCGCGGCCGCCCTTCTCGTCGGTGCCATCGGGCTCATCGGGTTCTATCTGGTGAACAGCGGGAACGGGGACGCGGCGACACCACCGCCGCCGTCGACGACGGTCGTCGAGACCACGACCGCGGTGGAACCGACGGAGGAGCCCGACGAGCCGACCACGACTCGACGCACGACCCGTACGACCACCAGCGAAGAGACGTCCAGCGAAGAAACGACGACGGAGACGACCACGCCGCGTCAGCAGACCGACACCTCCGAGCCGCCGCCGGACCCCGGTGCCGCCACCGGCACCCCGTGTTTCCCCGGCGTACCGTTCTCACCGCTGTGCTGATGGTGCTGTGTACGAGCCGTGCGTTTGAGCCGATAGTTTCCGATTGACCCGTTCTGACCACAGATCCTGAGGGGCGAACCACCGAGGCCGATGTCGACACCACACCACCTCTCCGACCGCTACGAACTCGGCGAAACGCTGGGTTTCGGTGGCATGTCCGAGGTGCACTACGCGCGCGACCTGTTGCTGCACCGCGACGTCGCGGTGAAGGTGCTGCGTGCCGACCTCGCCCGTGACCCGTCGTTCTATCTCCGGTTCCGCCGCGAGGCCCAGAACGCAGCGAAGCTGAACCACCCCACGATCGTGCAGGTCTTCGACACCGGCGAGGCCGAGACCGAGGACGGCCCGCTGCCGTTCATCGTGATGGAGTACGTCGACGGCGACACCCTGCGAGATGTGTTGCGCGCCAACGGCCCCATCTCGCCGCGGCAGGCGATGACGTGGATGGCCGACGTCGCGGCCGCCATGGACTTCTCGCACCGCAACGGGATCGTCCACCGCGACATGAAGCCGGCGAACGTGATGATCGACAAGTCGGGTGCCGTCAAGGTCATGGACTTCGGCATCGCGCGGGCGATGAGTGACGCGACGTCGACGATGACCCAGACGTCCGCGGTGATGGGCACCGCGCAGTACCTGTCGCCCGAACAGGCCCGCGGCATCAAGGTCGACCCGCGCAGCGACATCTACTCCATGGGTTGCGTGCTCTTCGAGCTCCTCACCGGTGAGCCTCCGTTCACCGGTGACTCGCCGGTGGCGGTGGCGCACCAGCACGTGCACGAGGATCCGCCGTGGCCGTCGCACGTCCGGCCGGAGATCCCGCGCGAACTCGATTCCGTCGTCCTCAAGGCGATGAGCAAGAACAAGGACAACCGGTATCAGTCGGCCGCCGACCTGCGGGCAGACCTGATCCGGGTCCTGGCGGGCGGCAAGCCGTCGGCTCCGATGCTGTTGTCGGACGAGGAACGCACCGAGTTCATCGACACCGGACCGCGCCGGCCCACCCGGACGGAGACGACCGGTCCGCGTCGGCCGATCGCGGGCCGCACCTCGAACGGCAACGGCGGAAACCACCGGCGTGACGAGGACACCGAGGAGACACCCCGACGCCGCTCACGGCTCCTCATGGCCGGCGCGCTGCTCGCCGTCGTGGTGCTCGTCGGAGGTCTCTTCCTGTGGTCGCCGTGGGGTTCGGGCTCGGCGGCGCAGGTGTCGGTGCCGGCGGTCTCCGGACTCAGCTCCGACGACGCGCAGGCCTCGCTGGAACGGGCCGGCTTCGAGGTCCGCGTGCTGGAGGAACCGAGCCTCGACGTCGGTGTCGGTCTCGCCACGCGGTCGACCCCGGGTGAGGGCGTGATGGCGGCCGAGGGCTCCGAGGTCGCGCTCTATGTCTCGACGGGTCCTCAGCGTGTTCGATTGCCGTCGGATCTCGTGGGCAAGACGCCGGCCGAGGCGTTGGATCAGCTCAAGGTGCTCGGGTTCACCAACGTGCGAACCGACCGCGTGGACTCGACGACCGAGATGAAGGACAAGGTGGTCTCGACGGCACCGGCCGTCGGCGCCGAGGTCCCGGTCAACGGTGCGGTCGTCGTCAACGTGGGCAACGGCCCGCGCGAGGTGACGGTCCGCGATGTCGTCGGCATGTCCGAGAGTCAGGCACGAGCCGTGCTGGAAGAGCTCGGCATGATGGTCGTCGTGGTCGCGGCCGACTCCGAGCGTCCGGCCGGAGAGGTCATCAGCACCTCACCGGGTCCCGGGTCGACCACAGAGCAGGGCAGCACCGTGCAGATCAGCGTGTCGCGGGGCAACCTCTTCACCGTCCCGAACCTCCGGGGCAAGACGCCTGCCGAGGCCCAGGCCGATCTCGAGCGGGCCGGCTGGGAGCGGTCGACGCTGACGCGGCAGACCCGCAACGTGCCGCTCGGCAGCCCCGACGACGGTCGCGTCGTCGGCCAGGAGCCGAATCCCGGGTCCCAGGCCCGCAAGAGCGGTTCGATCACGATCATCGTCGGCCAGGCGAGCCTGCTGCCCAACTGATCGTCTCTGCTGGTTGAGCCGGCACCGAGCGAGCGGAGCGAGGAGCCGAGTCGAGACCACTTCGGTGACCTCGCCGCCGAAGTCAGCCGACCGCGGTCGCCATCTCGGCTTCGAGGGCGGCCACGCGGGTCTCGTCGATCTCGATCCCACATGTCTTGAGCCAGTTGGCGAGCATCCGGTGACCGCCCTGGGTCAGGACGCTCTCCGGGTGGAACTGCACGCCGTGGATGGGTAGTTCACGGTGGGCCATCGCCATCACGATGCCCGACTCGGTGCGTCCGGTGACGACGAGTTCATCAGGGATCGTCTCGGGGAGCACCGTCAGCGAGTGATAGCGCGTGGCGGTGAACGGATCCGGCAGTCCTTCGAGCACGCCCGCGTCGTCGTGGAAGACCAGTGAGGTCTTGCCGTGCAGGAGTTCCGGTGCGCGGTCGACGGTGCCGCCGAACGCCGCACCGATCGCCTGGTGTCCCAGGCACACACCCAGCAGCGGCAGTTCCCGTTCGGCGGCGACACGGACCATCGGCATCGTCGCGCCGGCCCGCTGCGGCGTGCCGGGACCGGGGCTGAGCAGGACGCCGTCGAATCCGGCAACGGCCTCGCGCAGATGGTCGGGATCAGCCGGGGAGAGTTGCGGGTCGTCGTTGCGCCACACGACGGCCTCGACGCCCAGCTGGCCCAAGTACTGGACCAGGTTGTAGACGAAGCTGTCGTAGTTGTCGACCACCAGAATGCGACTCACGCGAGAAAGGCTACCGCCGAAGCGGGTGGTCGGCGTCGGCGACCTGGTGAGATACCGTAGATCTCGAGTGTTTGCCAGTGGCGGGGACGAGCTCACCTTCTCCCGCCCGCGTACGACCGCCCCGGCGGTGCCGCACAACAGAGGAAGTCATGCCGAAGTCAAAAGTCCGGAAGAAGACCGATTACACCATCAACCCGGCCAGCCGGACGCCGGTCAAGGTCAAGGCCGGCCCTTCGAGCACCATCTATGTAGGCGTCATGCTCGGCCTGATGGTGCTGGGTCTCGCCTGGCTCGTCGTCTACTACCTGGCCGCCACGCCCACCGCGTACGGCGGCGAGGGCCAGGTCCTGCATTGGATGGCCGAGCTCAACTCGTGGAACTTCCTGATCGGTTTCTCGCTGATGGTGGCGGGCCTGTTGATGACGATGCGTTGGCGGTAGACGCCGACGGTCGTTCGCGTGTCGAATGCGCTGAGCTGCTGAAACACACGCGTGTAAGTTATCCACACTGTGGAAATCACATGTGTGTAAGTCATCCCCACTGTGAGTAACTCCTGTGGATAACTCCGAGGTCTCTTACACACACGCGTGGGCGACCCCCGTCGGCGCCGGTCTGGTCGGCTGCCTCGGCGGCGTGGCGTTGGTGGTGGCGGCGGTCGTCGCCGCTGCCGATCCGGCCGGCATGGTCCTGATGGGCGTCGCCGGGATTCTTCTTCTCGTGCTCGGCGCCTACACCCTGCTGGTGCGTCCCCGACTGGCCATCACATCGGGGCCGAACCCCGCTCTGGTCCTCGGGACCTTGCGAGGCCAACGGACGTACCCCCCGGAACGCATCGAACGGATTCGGACGCTGTCGATCCGTCGGGTCGGCCGGCGGGTCGGACAGTTGGAGATCGACGTTCTCGACGACGACGCAGCCGGCACGACCGCGCACGACCGCGGCGTCGGCCCTCGCGACGACACCCGACTCGTGGTCTTCAGCCGCTGGGACCTCGGGACCGACCTGCCGACCGTGGTCGACGCGCTGCGCGACGCCGGCTTCGTCGTCGACGAGGGATAGGTCGCGCCGCAGCTCAGCGGATGTAGACGAGCCCGTCGTACGCGACGCCCGCGCCGATGCCGAGCCCCAGCGCCACGACGAACAGTGCGGCGAGCGCGATCCAGCCGACACGACTCGCGGCCTGGGGAGTCCGACGACCCGCGGGCAGCACAGCGTCGGGGAGGTACACGACGGCCGCGGTGGCGGCCGCTCCGAAGGCGAGCCCGCCGAGATGTCCGAGGACCGAGATGCCGGGCAGGGAGAACGACAGCACCACGTTGAAGCCGATGATGAGCAGAACCGGGACCGGGGACACGCGGGCCTTGAGGATGATCACGAGCATCGCGCCCATGAGTCCGTAGATGGCTCCGGAGGCTCCGGCGGTCAGGGCGCGGTCGTCCTCGAAGAGCATGACGGCAGCGCTGCCGCCGAGCAGTGCGATCAGGTAGACGGCCAGGTATCGGCCGATGCCGAGGGCGAGTTCGAGATCGCGGCCGAGGATGTAGAGCGACAGCATGTTGACGGCCACGTGCATGACGCTGAAATGCAGGAAGCCCGCGGTGAGGAGACGCCAGTACTCACCGGCTGCGACATCGCTCTTGAGGAGGTCGCCGGCGGCGAAGATCGCCGCACCGCCTGGATCGCCCACTCCGGCCTGGAGAACGCACAGCGCGAAGATCAGCAGGTTGACCGCCATGAGCGCGTACGTGGCGTAGGGCTGCGTCGGGGCCGTGCGGGTGCGCGCCATCACGGGGACACCGCGGCGTGGGCCGCCGAGCGAGGGAGACCGTTGCACTCCGTCGTTGCGGAGGCATTCGAGACAGTGCTGGCCGACCGATGCCGGACGCAGGCACTCGGGACACGCCGGCCGTCCGCACCGGCTGCAGGACAGGCCGGTGGGACGGTCGGGATGCCGGTAACACACCGCCCGCTGCGGGGCGGTGTGTTCCGGAGAGGTCAGTTGACCTCGATCTTCTCGATGACGACCTCGTCGAGCGGACGGTCGCTGCGGTCGGTCGACGTCGTGGCGATCGCGTCGACGACCTGCTGCGAAGCCGGATCGGTGACCTCACCGAAGATGGTGTGGCGACGGTTGAGGTGCGGGGTCGGGCCGACGGTGATGAAGAACTGCGAGCCGTTGGTACCCGGGCCGGCGTTGGCCATCGCGAGCAGGTACGGACGGTCGAACTGCAGCTCCGGGTGGAACTCGTCGCCGAACTGGTAGCCGGGGCCGCCCATGCCGGTTCCGGTCGGGTCGCCGCCCTGGATCATGAAGCCGGAAATGACGCGGTGGAAGACCGAGCCGTCGAAGAACGGGCCGGAGTTGCCGCCGGACGCGTTGGGCTTGCTGTACTCCTTGCTGCCGTCGGCCAGCCCGACGAAGTTCTCCACCGTCTTGGGTGCGTGGTTCGGGAACAGGTCGACCTTGATGTCGCCGCGATTGGTGTGGATGACTGCGGAGCTTTTCGGTGTAGTCATCCCTCCATCCAACCACTCACCCGGATCCGCTGGTCGGGACACGGCCCCGAGGTGCGCAGATGCACCGGGCGGGGTGGCAGCGGCGCACACCGGCTGGCACTCTTGAGCCCATGTCCAAGAACTACCTCTTGACCGCGCTGGGTGTGGTCGCCGCGTCCGTCACCGCCGCCGTCGTCGTCGGCTCGCTGCGTCGCGCCCGACGCGTGGTGGCCCCGGTGTCCCCGACCGTCCCGCGGATCGAGGAGGTCCGCGAGGCGCTCGCCGAGAGCACCGAGACGCAGGCTTCGTGACCCGCCGCGGCCGACGCGACACCGGGCCGCTCGCCACGCACGGGTAATTTGGTCTCGTGACCTCAGACGACGAGCGCTCCCCGAACCCGCCGCCGGGGTCCGGCGGCGCAGACGACCGGACCCGCGAGTCCTGGTCGGCGCCCGAGAGCTCCGCACCGACGAGCAACCCGGCGCCGTGGGAACGGTCCCCCGCACGACCTGCGGGCTTGCCGACCTCGTCGCAGGGAGCCGACGCTCCCGACCGTTCCGACGGCCGGCCGGCGCCCCGCGGTGACTTCACGCCGCCGCCGGGGGGTCGACCGCCCACCAGACCCGGGCCCCCGCCGGGCCGGCGACCGGCCCCGCCGCGCGGTGACTCGTTCGGGACGTCTGGTCCCTCCGGGGGACCGCACCCGTCCGGTGCGCCGGGTCCGCGGCCGAACGGCCCCGGGCCCGTGCCGGCCGGGCCGGTGGCGGGCGCCAACCCCACCGTGCAGCGCCCAGGCGGCAATCCGTCCGGCCCGGGTCCGCGACCGCCGATGCCATCCGGTCCGCCCGGACGCCGACCCCCGCCCGGTCAACGTCCGGGCCCGGGAGGAGCGCCGTTCGCCAAAGGCACTCCGCCGCAAGGCAATAGGCCCACAGATGGCTCCCGTCCACCCTTCGCCGGACCCCGGCCGGGTGCAGCCCCGGGCGGACGACCGGACTCCTCCGGTCGGGATTCCGACCGGGACGATCACGCGACACAGGTGGTGGGTGCGGGCGGACTGGCTGTCGGTCTGTCCGGCGATCCTTCTCCCGATACCCGCGTCGTGGACGGTCCCGGCACGGCCGGCGCACCTGCCGCCGACCGCCCGGACACCGAGACCTCGGGCCCTGCCTCCCCGGCGACCCAGGCCTATTCAGCAGTTGAACCCGCCAGAAGTTCGGAGGACAGCGTGGCTCCCCAGTCCGGTGCCGGTCCGCGCGTCAATCGGATGGCGTTGTGGGCCTTGGCGTTGTCGATCCTCGGAATCACCTTCATCGTGGGACTGGTCCTCGGATACCGTGCGCGCACCCAGATCCGGCAGCGTCGCGAGGCGGGTCTCCCCTTCGCCACCGCCGCCATCTGGGTCGGCTGGGCCTACGCCGGGGTCTTCGTCTTCGGGCTGCTCGTCTACGGGTGGATTCTGTTCATCGCCTGAGCCGGACTCACAAGCGGCAAGCCGCCCTCCGCGTCCCCCTCTGCTCCATGAGGAGGCCGGAGCTAGTGAGCGTCCCCCTCTGCTTTCTAATCCCAAAGAACGACATAATCATTGCTCCCTGAGGTGCGAGGAGCGTTAGCCGCCGGGCCGAGCAAGCGACGAAGGAGCGCGTCGAGGTCGACGAGCCACGAAGGGCCTGGTGAGACAGGTTGCGGAGCCCTTCGTGGCTCGCTTCGCTCGCACCTCAGGGAGCAGAGATGTGGACGCTCAAGAGTGTTCTTTCGTAGTCCACGACGACCATCGGGCCGCAGGTCTGGAGAGCGAGTTCGCGAGCGTCCCCCTCTGCTCCCTGAGGAGGCCGGAGCTTGCGGAGGCCGTCACGAAAGGTCCTGGCGAGATGCGTCACCAACGGGACTGACACGCCCGGTCAGAAGTACCCGTTGCCCGGCAACGGGGTGTCGTTCACGCGGAGGTCCCCGATGGCGACGGCCTTGTACGACGTCGGGTTGTGCAGGGTGATGGTCCGGATGTTGCGCCAGTGCCGGTCCAGGTTGCGGCTGCGGCTCGCCGACGACGCGCCGCCCCCGTCGAAGACGGCCGCCGCCGCTGGGAGGGCGATGCGATCGACGTGCACCTTGACGCGCGCGGCGGCGAGCGACGCCTGCGCGAACTGCTCGACGTCGATGACCCCGCGTCGTGCCAACGCGTTCGCGGTCTCGACATGTCGCGCGGCACTCAGGACCGCGTCACGCGCGACGTGTGCGGCCGCGTCGATCTCACCGATCCGTTCCAGCAGGATCGGATCCTGCCGTGGCTCGGGCGACGGCGCATGCTCGAAGGTCCGCGCACGCGAATGCAGCAGCGCCAGTGCGTCATCCGCGGCGGACAGGAGGATGCCGGCGATCAGCGCCTGCAGGAACAGCTGCAGGAACGGGCCGTCGTTGGCGGCGGGCGGTGTGGAGTCGTCGAGTTCGACGAACTCGAGGACGTCGTCGGAGGTGACCCGGACGTCGTCGAACAGCGTCGAGCCGGTGCCGGTGCGGTGTTGCCCGATGCCGTCCCAGTCGTCGACGACGCTCACCCCGTCGCGGTCTACCGGGACGACCACTTTCACCAGCCGTGAACGCAACGCGTCGGGGACGATCGCGAGCACCGTGACGTAGTCCGCGAAAGCCGTTCCGGTGCTGTAGAACTTCTCGCCGCGCAGGCGCCAGCCGTCACCATCGGGGACGAGCTGTGTCGCGTACTGGCGTGACCCGGCGGCGACACCGCGTTCACTGGACGCGTTACCGACGATGGCCCCCGCGGCGATCCGCTCGCTCCAGCGGCTGCGCACCGGTCCGATGGGAAGGCGTTCGATCTGCTCGACGAACCAGTAGTGGGCGCGCAGGATGTGCGCCGCGATCGGGTCGGCGCGGGCGAGGTCGATGATGAATTCGAAGAGTTCGACGCTTCCGGCCCCGGCACCCCCCGACTGCGTGTCGAGGGACAGCGCGGTCAGCCTCGACCGCCTGAGCAAGGCCACGGCCTCCCGTGGGTCCCGCCCTTGGCGCTCGCGCTCGGCCGAGCCGGCCGCGATCTCGGCGAGGATCTCGTTCCGGTCGGTCACGACCCGCGCGGGGGCGGTCATGCGGGGACCCCCGCGAACGCGCCGCGATAGCGTGCCGCGGGGTGTGACTCCGGAAGTCGGTCGCGGCCGGACAGTTTGGCCCGTGAGGTCCCCTCGGCGTACTCCCGCTTCGCCAGGCCCCGCTCGCGCAGGACGGGCAGCACGTGTTCGGCGAACTCGACGTAGCTGCCGGGGATGGTCGCGTTGATGACGTTGATGCCACCCACGCCGGCGTCGCGCCACTGCTCGAGCCGGTCGGCGATCTGGTCCGGTGTGCCGACGACCCGGCCGGTGCGGCTCCGCAACTGGGCGAGATCGCGCACGGTCGGCTCGCGGTCGGGCACGGCTTCCCGGAGCCACAGCAGGAAGCTCTGGGAGCCCTCGGTGTGGATCTGCCCGATCGGGGTGTCGAGGTCGTAGTGTCCGAGATCCACGCCGATGCCGCCCGCCGAGTGGGCGATGATCGTGCTCGGGTCGATGAGCTCGTCGAGTTCGCGCGACTTGCGCGCAACTTCCTCCTCGGTGCTGCCGATCACGAACGAGAGTCCCTGGAAGAACTGGAGATCCGTCGGTTCCCGGCCGGCCTCGGTCGCGAGGCGCCGAGTGTCGGCGATCAGCGTGCGCGCCGCGTCGGGAGACGGCGAGAGGATGAACTGGGCCTCCGCATTCCGGGCCGCGAAGCTCCGTCCGGCCGGCGAGGAGCCGGCCTGGAACAGTACCGGGGTCCGCTGCGGGGACGGTGACACCAGATGCGGTCCCTCGACACGGTAGTGCTCGCCGACGTGGTTGATCTTGTGGACGCGGTCGTAGTCCCCGTGCAGGCCGCCGGTCTTGTCCTGGATGAGCGCACCCTCGTCCCAGGATCCCTCCCACAATTTGTAGGCGACGTCGACGTACTCGTCGGCCCACGCGTAGCGGTCGTCGTGTTTGGTGATCCCGTCGTATCCGAAGTTGCGCCAGGCGTTGTCGGACAAGCTCGTGACGATGTTCCACGCGATCCGGCCCTTGCTCAGGTGATCGAGGGTGGAGACCTTGCGAGCGAAGTCGAACGGATGCTCCTGCAGGATCGAACTCGTGATGGCGATGCCCAGATGCTCTGTGTGCGAGGCGATCGCGGAAGCCAGCACGAGTGGGTCGTTGCTCGGGATCTGCAGGCCGGAGTCGACGAACTTCTTCCAGTCCCCCTGGTAGTCGTCGTACAGTCCGACCACGTCGGCGAAGAAGATGAAGTCGAACCGGGCCTCCTCCAACAGTTTCGCGAGGCCGATCCAGTGGTCGAGGTCGTTGAAGCGGTGTTGCTGCGCCTCCGGTGCCCGCCATGCTCCGTGCAGGATGTGCGACGTCGTGTTCATGACGAAGGCGGCGAAGTTCAAGGGGGGCGCGGACATGGATGCTCCTGATCACGAGGCGTCGGACTCAGCGCGACGTTACGGACGACGACGCGTGTGCGGCGACTTCGGATCACGGTGGCCTCAAGGGGTGCCCGACACCGTCCGATGCCCCTAGGTTGTGGTGATTCCCGTCCCGACGCCGGGCTCGCGCTGTCGTGTCCCACGACCTCGAGCGGCGTTCGCCGCCATCTGTGCTGCCCGAGGAGATGTTCTGTGTTGCGACGAAGTCCTGTGCTGCGACCACCGCGTCGATCCCGCCTGCTGCCCGCGGTCGGCATCGCTCTGACCTGCGCGGCCTTGCTCGCCGGATGTGCCCAGCCACGCACCGGTGACGGCGAGTCGACAGGGGTCCCCGCCACACCGGGCCAGTACGTCTCGGGCGGAACCATCTCCTACGGCCACGAGCAGGAACCGCCCTGCGTGCACGGTGGGTGGGTCCAGAACGCTTATCTGGCAAGGCAATACCTCGACAACCTGGTGTCGCTGGACGACTCGGGACGAGTGGTGCCGTGGCTCGCCACCCGCTGGGACATCTCCCCCGACGGACGCTCGTACACCTTCCATCTGAAGCCCGGTGTCGAGTTCAGCGACGGCACAGCGCTCGACGCCCAGGCCGTCAAGGCGACCTTCGCGTCGTATCTGAATCCGGACAAGCCCAACGGCACGGTGGTGTCCTACATCGGCAAGTACTTCGAGTCCGACGAGGTCGTCGGACCGCTGACCTACCGGATGAACCTCAAGTCGCCGTACACCCCGCTCCTCACCGTGCTGACGCAGGGTTACTTCGGAATCCAGTCGCCGACCGCGCTGGCGCGTGGTCCGAAGGCGAACTGCACCAGCCCGGTCGGGTCCGGCCCGTTCATCATCGAGCGCTGGGATCGCAACCGCAGCATCACTTTCGTGCGTAACCCCAACTACACCTCGCCGCCGGCGAACGCTAAGAACCAGGGTCCGGCCCATGTGGACAAACTGGTCTGGAAGTTCCTCAAGGATCCGGTGCTGCGCTACGGATCACTGCGCAGCGACTCCTCCGACGTCATCTACAACGTGCCGGCCATCAACTGGGCGGACGCGACCAGCCGCTATCAGGTCAGCCGCTACGTGACACCGGGGCGCCCGAACGCCATCACCCTCAACGTCGACCATGCTCCATTCGACGACGTCCGGGTTCGCCAGGCGTTCGCCTACTCGGCCGACCGTCGCAAGGCCGTCGAGACGGCGTTTCTCGGCGTCGTCCCCTACAACGCCAACGGCGCCCTCAGCCAGAGCACACCGGATTACGACCCGGCGGCCGGGAACTACCCGCACGATCCGGCGGCGGCCGCGGCCCTGCTCGACGAAGCGGGCTGGACCGGCAGAGACGACGACGGCATCCGCACGAAGGACGGCCGACGTCTGACCGCCCGGGTCGTGTACGCCGCGGACGCGATCGTCGGACCCGAGGGTGCCGCGATCCTGCAGGCGGTGGCTCGACAGGCGCGTGACGTCGGCTTCGACATCCAGCTCGTCCCGGCCACCCAGAGTGCCTACTTCGGCGGGCAGTACGCCAAGGCGCCGACCTACGACGCCTACGTCGGCTATTGGACCAGCCCGACCCCTGGCCTGCTGTACATCAACTGGCGTCAGCGACTCCCGGACAGTCCCAACCCGCACAACACCGCGTACTACAACGACCCACACCTGCAGACCCTCATCGAGAAGGGCAATTCCTCCTCGGATCCGGTGCAGGCCCGGGCGTTCTACCGCGACGCCCAGCGCCTCATCGGTGACAACGCGCTGTCTATCGGGTTGTACACGCAGACAACGTCGTTGGCGGTGTCACCGCGTCTGCACGGAGTGTGGGTCGAGAAATCACAAGGCGAACCGGTGTTCGCGGATGCGAGGTTCGTGCGATGACCCTGGTCGACGACCCGGCCGTGACCGCGGCCAGACGCCAGGTTCTACCCCCGCGGGGCCTGACCCGGTGGGCGGGCAAGATCGGATCCGCTGTCTTCGTGCTGTGGGCCGCGGCCTCGGTCACCTTCCTGCTCCAGGTCCTCGCCCCCGGTGACCGCGCGACCCTGCTCCTCAACCTCTCATCGGGTGAGAGCCGGGAACGCACCCCGGACGAACTCGCCCCGGTCAATGCCGAGTACGGCTTCGAAGACTCGGTGTGGTCGCAGTACCTGGATTATCTCGGTGGCCTTCTGCACGGCGATCTCGGCATCTCGTACCAGCTGCAACAGCCGGTCACCGAGATCATCGCCGACCAGATCGGACCCACGCTCGTTCTCACCCTCACCGCCCTTGTCGTCGCATGGCTCTTCGTGCTCGTCCTCACGACACTCACCGCGGGCCGTCGCGGGCCCTGGGGCGCGGCCGGGTCCTTGATCGAGACCGTCAGCGCCGGCCTGCCGCAATACTGGGTGGGATCCATTCTCCTGGTGGTGTTCGCGATCAACCTCGGTTGGTTTCCCGTCGAGAGCGGAACCGGCCTGTGGGGACTCGTCCTTCCGGTGCTCACACTGGCCATCCCGCTGTCGGGGTTCCTCGGCCAGATCGCCCGCGACGAGTTCGCCCGCGCACTGGATCAACCCTTCGTGCTCACCGCGCGGAGTCGGGGACTCGGTGACCTGTCGGTCCGATACCGACATGTGTTGCGACACTCCGTCCTTCCCGCGATCACGGTCTCGGGTTGGGCGATGGGCGCGCTGTTGTCCGGTGCCGTCATCGCCGAAACCGTCTTCGCGCGTGCGGGTATCGGTCAGACGCTCGTCGCGGCGGCCAGTTCGCGCGACGTCCCGCTGGTGAGCGGCATCGTGCTCTTCGTCGCGCTCGTCTACACGGTCGCCAACCTCGTCGTGGACTTCCTCTACACCGTCATCGACCCCAGGATCGAGGTCCCATGACCCTCACCAATCCGGTCCGGCCCGCACTGACGAACGCGCTCTCGGCGGTACGCAGGTCCACCACCGGCACGTCTCGCGGACAGGACGACCACCCGCATCGCTCGTGGCCGCCGGCGACGGTGATCGCCGCGCTCGTGGCTCTCGCGCTACTGCTCGTGGCGGCGGTGGCACCCAACCTGCTCGCACCCTACGACCCGCTCGCCGTCGACCTGGACGCGACGTTGCAACCGCCCAGCTGGGCGCACCCGTTCGGCACCGACCTGTCGGGCCGAGACCTGTTGAGTCGCGTCATCGCCGGCACAAGACAGTCGCTGATCATCGGGCTCGGCGCGGTCGCACTCGCATCGGTCCTGGCGGTGTTGCTCGGCATCGCCGCGGGGCTGTCCGGCCGCGTCGCCCAGGCACTGGCCAACAAGTGGATCGAGGTGATGTTCGCCTTTCCCATCGTGCTGCTGGGCCTGCTCCTCACGTCGGTGTTCGGCCCCGGGCAGTGGACACTCATCCTGGCGATCGGCATCGGTATCGCGCCCGGGTACGCCCGCATCGTCCGCGGTCAGGTACTTGCCGTGCGCAACGCGCCCTTCATCGAGGCCGCGACCGCCCTGGGACATCCTCGTCGCCGAATCCTTCTGCAGCACATCGCACCCAATGCACTCCGCCCGATGATCGTCACCGTGACACTCGGCGTGGGGCAGGCCATCATCTGGGCGTCGGGACTGGCCTACCTCGGACTCGGCGTACCACCACCCGCGCCCGAGTGGGGCGCACTGCTCGACGCCGGACGCACCTACATCACCGTTGCCTGGTGGCTCGAGATCTTCCCCGGTCTCGTGATCGTCGCGGTGGCACTGGCATTCACGACCGTGGGCCGGTACCTCGGCACTCGCCTGGAAGGAGATCGTCGATGACCGTCGTCACCCGGGAGGCAGTGTCCGCCACCCGTGAAAACCGCACCGACACAACGCTGGCCGAGGTCCGAGACCTGCGTGTCTCGTTCGCCGGCCGCGAGGTCGTGAAGGGCGTGTCGTTCAAGGTCGACGCCGGACAGTGCCTGGCAATCGTCGGCGAATCAGGTTCCGGCAAGTCCGTCACCGCACGCACCCTGATCGGCCTCACCGGGCCGGGAGCCGAGATCGACGCCGCCGCCCTGTCGTTCGACGGACGTGACCTGCGCGGCCTGGTCGACCGCGACTGGCGCGCCATCCGAGGCCGCGAGATCGGATTCGTGCTCCAGGACGCCCTGGTGTCCCTGGATCAACTACGCACGGTGGGCAGCGAGATCGCCGAATCGCTGACCGCGCACGGTGGGGTCGGCCGCCGGACCCCGAAGCGGCTCGGGCGGGCGCTCCGCGAGGAACGTGTCGTCGAGTTGCTCGACCTCGTGGGCGTCCCCGAACCGCGGGTCCGGGCGCGTCAGCGTCCCCACGAACTCTCCGGCGGTCTCCGCCAGCGTGCACTCATCGCATCCGCGCTCGCCCAGGATCCGAGACTCCTGATCGCCGACGAACCGACGACGGCCCTCGACGCCACGGTCCAGGCACAGATCCTCGACGTGCTGGCCGAGGCGAAGTCGCGTGGCAACGGCATCATCCTCATCTCGCATGATCTGGCCGTCGTGTCACGCCTCGCCGACCGCGTGGCCGTCATGCGCGACGGAGAGATCGTCGAGTACGGCAACACACGCGAGGTGCTCACCGCTCCCCAGCACGAGTACACCCGGGGTCTCATCGACGCGATCCCATCCCGCGCGTCCAAGGGCACGCTGCTCGTCAGCGGTGAACAGCTCGCGACTCCGGCGACGCCGAGACCCGAACAGCCACTCGCCCTGCGTGTCCGCGACCTGCACAAGTCGTTCACCGGCAAGGCGATCACCGCCCGACCGGCCGTGGCCGGGGTCAGCTTCGACCTCGCGCCCGGTCGTACCCTCGGCATCGTCGGCGAGTCGGGCTCGGGCAAGACGACCACCGCGCGGATCATCCTCGGTCTCACCGAACCCGATTCCGGCACGGTCGAACTGAACGGCGGGGCGTGGTCCGGGCTCTCCGAAGCCCGGCGCCGCGAGTCGCGCCACCTGATCTCGGTGATCTACCAGGACCCGCTCAGCTCGTTCGACCCACGATGGACCGTCGACCGCGTCCTGGCGGACGCCCTGCGGGTGACCGGCGTTCGCAGCGCAGACCTCGACCACCGGATCACCGAACTCCTCGACCAGGTCGGACTGCCCGCTGAGTACCGGCACCGTCACCCCTCACGACTGTCGGGCGGACAGCGCCAGCGCGTCGCGATCGCCCGTGCGCTCGCACCGCGACCCGCCGTCATCGTGTGCGACGAACCGGTTTCGGCCCTCGACGTGTCCATCCAGGCGCGGATCCTCGACCTGCTGGCCCGCCTGCAGGCGGAAACCGGTGTCGCCCTGGTGTTCATCTCCCACGACCTGGGGGTCATCCACCACGTCAGCGACGACATCGCGGTGATGCGTGCCGGCGAGGTCGTCGAATATGGTTCGGCCGATGCGGTTTTCGACGACCCCCAGCACCCCTACACCCGCGAACTCCTCGCCGCGGTGCCGCGGATTGACGCCGCCCCCTGAGCCGGAAGAACTGCCCATGCTCCCTAATCCGAAAGAACCTCAAACCCCTGATCCCTGAGGTGCGAGGAGCGCCAGCGACGAGAGGGTCCTATAGCTTGTCAAGTGCTCCGAGGTCAGTGGTGAGGTCGCGGAACACTTCGCGGGCGATGTAGCGCTTGAGGCAGCGGAGGATGTCTTTCTTCGTTTTGTGTTCGGCGGAA